>JBLNDC010000366.1:0-3449 GCA_050261255.1 Bacteroidota bacterium | reverse complement strand
TTATGGTGATAAGCCGTGGTATATCTCGCGATATATTTAGAATCAAAGCTTAAATCGAGAATTATGTAATTCCTTAAGCTTAAAAATGAACAGTGTTCTGTGGAACGGAGTAATAATGGAGCTCTTAAAGGCGACTATACTAGGGTTGTTAGCCGGAGTCTCGGGGACTTTTACGGGAGGTTTGATCGTCTTATACCGTTTCTCGGATAATTTACCTAAGCAAAGTTGGCTGTTGGGATTTTCAGGCGGGATCATGGCGGCGGTGGTGGTGTTTGATCTTTGGCCGGAAGCCTGGTATTTCGGGGGTTTTTACCCAACCGTAATTGGGGCTGGGATTGGAATGATTTTGGTGCAATATTTTGATAAAATATTAAACTTATTCCCCCGCTACCGGCAGCGCAAATTTTCAAAATTAACCAAAATCGGTATTTTATTGGGACTAGGCATCGGAACTCATAATTTTCCGGAAGGAGTGGCTTTGGGAACGACATTCATCGCCAACCCGGAGCTGCAAAAATGGATCGGCTTGGCGCTAATTATGGCGCTGCACAATATACCGGAAGGGATGGTAATGACCTCAGCTTTTAAGCTGGCCAACATCAGTCTAATGAAGATATTATTAGCTTTAGGGCTGGTGGAATTACCAATGGCCTTTGGTGGAACAGTTGGAGCATTTTTGGGGCAACTTTCTCCCTGGATGGTCTCACTGTCGTTGGGATTTGCCGGAGGCGCGATGGCGCTTTTGGTAGTTAAAGAACTCTTACCAATGGCCCAAAGGCTGGCCGGGGCTTTTTGGGTTGGGACCGGTCTGATGACAGGACTCTTGACTGGAGTATTGTTAGTGAGGATATTATGAGCAGAAGAATTTATAAAGAATGCAGAAGACAGAAGAAGTTAAATAAACCAGCTATTTAGGACTGTTCTGATCTGCCTTTCCTCTTTTATTGACGCTTCTTTCAGTATTACTTCATGATAGTCGCCCACCCCAGCTAGCCGGGGCACGTTAAAGGATGAAAATAAGATATTCACCACGAAGGTCACGAAGGACACGAAGCGAACGGAAGAATAGATTTTCTTTCTCCCGTCTTCGTGCTCTTCGTGGTGGTAATGTTTTAAAGTATTCAACGTAATTCTTATGGTTTGAAGTATTTTCTAGATAGCCCCCCCCACCCTATTTTAGAGGTTAATATGAAACAAATTTTACTATTCTGCTTCCGGGCTTGAATCTTTATTAAGAATACCATACTCGATGCTGTCGACTAGAGCTTCCCAGGAGGCTTCGATTATGTCTTCGGAGACTCCAACCGTTCCCCAAGAATTTCGCCCATCGGAGCTTTGGATTAAAACCCGAACTTTAGCTGCAGTTCCTCGTTTTTCTTCAAGTACCCGCACCTTATAGTCGATGAGGTTGATGTTGGAGATCTCCGGATAGAATCGGAGCAAGGCTTTCCGGATCGCGGAGTCAAGAGCATTGACCGGACCTTCGCCTTCGGCGGCGGTGATCTCGGTTTCATTACCGACTCTTACTTTGATAGTAGCCTCGGAGAAAACCGGTTGATCGCCCCGCTTTTCGACGATGATTCGAAAACCTTCCAAACTAAAGGCTTTTTCATACAGATTAAAGGTCTTCTTGATCACTAAATCAAAGGAGGCTTCGGCGGCTTCAAATTGATAACCCAGGTTTTCAAGATCTTTTAAATGATTGGTCAAGTTCAGCACCTGAGGGTCGTCTTTTTTGGTTTCGGGGAGTATCTCCTTGACTTTATTCAAAACCGTGCTGCGTCCCGCTTGGTCTGAAAGGAGAAAACGCCGTTGGTTTCCTACTTGTTCGGGACGGATATGTTCCAGGGTAAGCGGATTTTTAATGATTGCGTCATGATGAGTGCCTGCTTTATGGGCGAAGGCCGAAGCGCCGACATAAGGCTGGCGTTCATCATGGTGCAAATTGGTCAATTCAGAAATGAACCGGGAAGTTTCGGTTAAATACTGGAGGTTTGTTTTGACTTGGGCGTCGTAACCCAGTTTAATGATTAAGGTGGGAATAACACTGGTTAGGTTGGCATTACCGCACCTTTCGCCATAACCGTTAAAAGTGCCTTGGATTTGAACGGCTCCCGATTGAACCGACATAATTGAAGAGGCTACCGCAGTGCCGGAATCATTATGAAAATGAACGCCGATGGGCAAAGATAGCTCCTTTTTGATTCGGTTCAAGATTTCAACCGCTTCCAATGGGAGGGTGCCGCCATTGGTGTCACAAAGCACAACACTATTCGCCCCTCCGCGGGCGGCAGCCTTTAAAGTTTCGATGGCATAATCGGGGTTGGCGCGGTAACCGTCGTAAAAATGTTCGGCGTCATAAATTACTTCCCTGCCGTTTTGGCGAAGATAGGCTATGGAATCTTCGATTAATTGCAGATTTTCAGCCAAGCTTACTTTGAGTACTTCACGGGCATGGAAATCCCAGCTCTTACCGAAGATCGTAATCACCGGAGTTTGGGTCGCCAATAAATCATTAAGGGTTTTATCTTCGGAAGGAAGATTATTAGCCCGCCTGGTGCTTCCAAAGGCCGAAAGTTTAGCATGCTTAAATTTTAACTTGGCTGCGGCATGGTAAAACTCAAGATCTTTAGGATTAGAGCCGGGCCAACCTCCCTCGATATAGTCTAATCCAAAGGAATCAAGCTTCTTGACGATTCGAAGCTTATCTTCTACAGAAAAATAAACGCCTTCTCCCTGAGCCCCATCGCGTAGGGTAGTATCATAAATGATAACTTTCATTATGAACATCTCCTTGTTTATTGTAAGACAATTTAAAATTTAGACAGCTCCCTTTAAATCAAGATAAACAGCTTAGCTGAATTCCACGGAATGGGAACAAGTTCTGAGAGGAACAAACTAAAATGATGGATAGATATTAGAATATATTTTATCTCCCATGGAAGTTAAAGTCAATTAAAATTTGAAATCTGTTTAATGAGCGTAAACTTAGCGATTGCACCATTATTGGGCTTAAGTCATAACCTATAAAAGACATTATTGCCGGGGGATTTAAAAAGATGGGATGGAAAATCGTAACAGCATCCGCAGCTCCACTTGGCGGAAGGATCTTGTGCGCCGGTAGTCGCGGTGACGATGTCCGTGATTTGCAACAACTTCTTGCCGATGCGGGATTCTATTTTGGGCCGGTTGACGGAATCTATGGAATTCTAACCGAAGAAGCGGTATCGCTTTTTCAAAAAACTTTTAATTTGAGAAATGATGGAGTTGCCGGGCCGGAGCTTTATACAAATTTAAAAAACGCTTCTTTAAAACTAAACCGAATTATTTACACTGTAAAACCTAAGGAAAATTTAAAAACCATCTCCCGAAACTTTGGGGTCTCCAGATCCGCCTGGCTGAGTATACCGGGGCAAGGGAATCCCCAACGTAAGATTTATCCCGGAATG
>JBLNDC010000365.1:0-2707 GCA_050261255.1 Bacteroidota bacterium | reverse complement strand
ATTTGCAAATACATACTATTCTGGCCAAAATTGCCGAGCTTCTTGTCGACTTTACCCGTTTGCATATCATAAGTATGAATTTGGGCCAAGAAAGAATTGAGCATATAGAGCTTATTCTTTTCCGGGCAAGCGACTATATTCCCTTTGGGTGAATGGACCCAATAAATCGGCTGCACATTTGTGGGCATACGGACTCCGTTGACATACTGCGGTTGTAAACTATTGTAATAATTAACGAACGACGCTGCTACCGCCATTACTTTCATAACGGCAAGTCCGGTACTTCCCACTCCTAAGGTATCCTCGATTAGAAGGTTATTCAGGTGCAGGATATTTAATTTCCGCTTATTCATGTTATAAGCATAGGCATAAGCGTGGTTCTCTAAGAAGAGAAAGGGCTTGATTTCATTGGGAACGGTAATATCTTTGAGTATCTTACCGGTTGGTTTGTCAATGATCCTTACTTTTTTCCCACCGCTGATCCATACTTGTTCCGTTGCCGGTCTTTCTTGAACAAACTTTGGAGCAAAATCGCATGCCTGCTCCCATAATAACCCCTCAAATCCAATAGCTTTAACATTACCCTTGACTTCTTGATTGGTTTCTTCATTAGGATCATCATTGATTTCTTCATTTGTTTTTTCGCTGGTAATCCCATAAATCGTCCCATTATCACCAAAGATAAATTCATTGTTTATGAAACCCAAGTCGATTTTTTTACTCTCTAACGATGCTAAATCAATAATGTCAACTCCGGCTGAGACCGGCTGTTCGAGTTTTACCGAATATACAGTGGGAATAGTGAAGCCTTCATGATACTTATACCCATATCCGGCAACCATTATGGTATGATTGTCATTACTAAAAAACATCGCTCCCGGATTTTTAGAAATCTCAAAACGCCCGGCCGGAGCCATTGAATTGGCGTCATAAAGTGTTAATGTTGAATGCGGTGTTTCAGCGCCGCCAAGTTCCGCCACTGCCAACCATTTCCCATCTCCGGAAATCACGACATCACAGGGAATGGAATCTAAAGTAACTTCAGTCATATCAAACGATTCTAAACTCACCCGGTATACTTTCGGTTGTACAATCGCCTTATCTATGGCGCCTCCCTTAGTAGCGAGCCAGATAGCTGTTAGGTCGTTATTAAGAGTATAGGCTGTTAAGGCTGATTCGCATTGAAATGTCTTTTCGTATTTTTGGAAATCCGGAGCCAATATCCGTAATGAAGCACCTTGAATAATCTCACCGGATTTTTTGGTTTCTCCGGCGCATAGAATCATTTTTCGCCCTTCACTAGCAGTAATAAGCTGAATCGGGTTTTTACCGATTTCCAAGGAAGTGGCCTTCCCGGAGATTATTACCTCCGCTATTTCATTTTGTCCCAGCAAAAACATTGGTGGCTCAGCAGAGCTTTTAGCATGAACATTAAAAATGGAGAGCATTGAAATCACGATTAAAAAAATAATGAAATACTTTTTCATACACTGCACCTCTTTTTTGACATATTCTACAATGATTATCTTTAATTCCATCTCGATCCGGCTTTTTCCTGCAAAATCCCGGTAAATTTACTAAAAAACTCCCAACGGTCAATCTTTTCGCCTTTGGTTACAAACCCGATACAGATGTATAGATTCTTGTTGCTAGTAACAAAACATGGTAAAATATATCCATGTCGATCTCCAAGGAGTGATTGGTAATGGATGATCAAAAAGCTGCGGTATTGTTGGAGGATTTAAGGGCACAGTTTCGGACTTTCGGGGAAGGATTGCAATCTCTAAATGATAAGGTTGATCAGGGTTTTGAGACCTTAAATAACCGGATGGATCGGATGGAGGCCAATAACCATCAAGAACACCAACAATTACTGCTAATGATCAGCGAGTTAAATCAAGAAGTCAAAAAACTAGATACTGAAGTTGTTCAACTAAAACGAATTAAATAGTTACATTAGCCGCTTAAACCAAAAAGCGGTTTTTTGTTCTTCCTTAGCCATTTATCCCAAATCGGAACTAGTCCCAACCGGATCAGAAAACATCTACGCCGCCCATCGTCTCAGTTTACAATCTTCATTCTTAAAGGGATGGCCGGTCTTTCTTAGAAGGGGCACATAGTGAATCTTGCCTTTGATGCCTTTATATCGGTTTCTATCTTAAGCAAAAAAAATACACCAACCCTTTAAGTCAGTGTTTCTCTATTATGCAAAAGATTTTTTTAACAAATCATAACCTAAGTAACTTTGAACCATGACAGATGGCGACAATTTCCAAAACATCTTCTTTAATTCGGTAAACTATCCGATAATTCTCAAAGATTTTTTCACGTAAGTTCGGATTGTAGTACTCGGGCACGATTCGACCGGATAACGGAAATTCCTTTAAATTATTAATTAAGTTAAAGATTCTTTTCACAAAGAGTACCGCATAAAATTCTGAATCCTGCTCAATATAATTACATATTTCCTGTAACCCTCTGATCGCTTTCGGAGACCATCTTATTTGGACAGCCATTTTGAAAATCCAGCCTCTACCTCTTCATGGGGTATTCCTTTTCCTTCATCCAGTTCTTTCAATCCCTTATCAACCTGCAGCTTAAAATAAAGTTCAGCCATTATATCATCTAGAGTAACTCCTTCGGGTAGGGACTCAATCATTCGAATAACTTGTTTTTTTATTTCTTCCAAACCTATCACCTCTATTTA
>JBLNDC010000364.1:0-3123 GCA_050261255.1 Bacteroidota bacterium | reverse complement strand
CGGCCTTGGCTGTGCTGGTAAAGGCCATCAAAGCGGTGGCGTAGAAAGGGATTTGGAAGGGATAAAAGTTTAAGTTCAATGTAGTAAGGATTCAGGAAGGAATGAATTAAACGGTTCGGTTTATAAAAATTGACTATAGTAAATCTCAAGATCGACTATAGGGGATTTGAAGATCGACTATAGGGGATTTGAAGATCGACTATAGGAGATTTGATCATCGACTATAGTAGATTTCTAAATTTACTAGGCTCAATTTTGGGTGGTTGTCTGAAAATAGAGTTTTAAGACAATCGCTTCGACCGGTTTCCAAAAATGAATAATTAACAAGGGAGTGTTTGATAATGGCAAAAAAAATCCAAGCATGGACAGAGTTTAGGCCCCGGCTGGAACCTATCCCTCCGATGAAGAGCGAAGAGCTAATCGAAAACATCGTCGCCGCCACTAATCAAAGTCGCGGCAGCGTGCAGGCGGTTCTGTCGGAGTTGGACGTGCAGATCGAGTCTGGACTTAAGGCCGGGCGGATCGTTCACTTGCCTAACGGTACCCATTACCAACCAACCGGAAAAAAAGACGGTTCCATTAATATCGACGTACGGGTCAACCCCGATCTGGACAAGCGCATTAACGCAGGGTTTAGAGGCAAATGGATTAATGGCGAGAATATCGGCAAGAGCGAGGAAGAGATCATCGCCCTCTGGAATGAAGCGCATCCCGACGATCCGGTTAAAGTGTAAGACGGTAGGCGGAGGTGGCTGTCCGAAATAGGATAGCCACCCCACCGTCTAAAAATATGTCGCCAATCAGGGTTAAAGCCCTTTGCTGTTAAAAGCAAGCCGGATAAATCCGGCTCAATATTTAACGCCCAAAAAGTTTCTAGCCCCATTCATGGGGGTTGATTGTGACAGCCGTGGTATTCATGCCACGGATTGAGAAGAATCGGGATCAATCAAATTGACAATCAATGTCGCCAAAAGATTTATGGCTCCGTATTTTAGTAAAATACCTTATCCAAGCAGGAACTCCCATATAGATATTGAATTAATAATCAAGAACAAAAGGCGATGGAGTTCGCCGTAACCGCCTCAAGGGCTGATGACTCCTATGTTTTGATTAACGCCGAAACATGGGAGTTTTTTGTTTTTTTAAACAACATTAAGGGATAGGAGAATTATCATGTTTTTAAACACTTTATTCGTTATTATCGGCGGCGGGCTCGGATCGGCCTGCCGCTATCTCTTTTCACTACTGGCCGTGAAATGGTTTGGAGATAATTTTCCGATTGGGACCTTGGGAGTCAATTTATTAGGATGTTTCTTGATTGGCTTGGGCTTTGCTTTAGCCGGCCGGAACTTTATTTCACCAACAATCCGTTTATTATTGATCACCGGTTTTCTGGGCGGACTAACCACCTTTTCTGCCTATGCGCTGGAAAGCGCCAATTTTATGGGCGGCGCCGGGATTTCTGCCGCTTTGGCCAATATCGCCCTGAATAACCTGGGCGGTATCGCCCTTGTTTTTCTTGGACTTTGGCTTGGCAAAGCGATCTAGGTTGGTTCGGGATCGATCAGAACTAAAATGGTTGACTTTGTTTTTTTAACTATTTATAATTTAATTGTATAATCAAATATGTTTTTTACGGTTGGACGAATTTTTTCGATTCCAAGAAACGCGGCTTTTTGGGTGGGAAGCTCATCTTGAACTATGAGCACCCACCTTTTTTTGTGCGGTAGCCTTAAAAATAACCAAGTCTAAAAAACTCAAAAAAAGGAGGAGCAAAATGCCTGATATCGATGAAGAAAAGAATGAACCAAAAAATAATTTTATTGGTTGGCTGACCCTGTTGCTTTTCATCGCAGTGCTGGTATATATTATCTATAACCATGCGATACTGGTTAACCGGGCGTAATCGAATCTTTCCTATAAATGTTTTTGAAGGCCGGAAAGAGCCTTCATTTTTTTAATTATCATCTTATTATGGATGAGCTTTAACTAACTATCTGATGATCCCCTCCCTGAGTATTTTCACCTTGGCCAGCACTCGGAACCGCGCCTGGGGAAAGACTTTTTTCCAGTCGCTCCGCTTCCAAAGGTCCGGATGCTGTACTCTGAATTGTTCCCCAAAATCAATCGGGTCGGAGTTAAACTGCTGTAGCTTTTTGATGGTTTTACTCAACCGGGTCTCCACTTCGGTTGCAATCTTTTTTTCCAGCCTTTGAATGAGCCGGGGAGTGAGTTTGTTCCGGTTCCGGGCGCTGACGACTTCTATTAATTCACCTCTTACTTCGGTATGAACCGAAAAATACGGCTGTCCCATACGGACCAGCACCTGAATCTTAGTTTTCCCTCGGACATCACGTAGCGAATACTTAGGCCCGGCGATACCGGCCGAAAAGACAAAGGTCATTTTGCCTGACTTCATTCGATTGGTCAATAAACCGAAAGCCTGGGTCTCTTCGGGATTTAGTTCCCCCGCCATCCGGTAGCCGTTGAAAACCGCCAGCCCTTCCAGGATATTCTTGCCTTGGGTTTGGTCGATGTCGATTAAGGTGGCGTAGGCATCCTTCGGGTCATAGAGGAGCTTTTGACGGAAGAGCCAGGACTCCATAAAATAAGTTCGATCGCTCTTGGCAACGGTTCGTCTGGTAAGGTCCGAAGTTAAACCGGGCATGGTTTTGGTTTGCGGGGTAAATTCCAAAATCTCCTTAGCGGTTCGGGGAGACCGGGCTACCAAGATTAGGCAATGGGGAGGAGTTTTCGGGCTTCTCAGCAACCAGTCCAGAACCGGATTCACTCCGGACCGGGCCGTTTCCGCCCCGATAATTAGCAGTTGTTTTTGCTGAATCACTAAACGCCGCTCCGTCCTCGCCTCCAAGGCGCTGAAGGCTTCGTTGACGGAACTACCACTCGCGCTGATGGTTTGAAAGTCTTTCCCGCCGCTATCGGGACGAGCTCCGGGGGGCAGTACCTCCTTGAGCAAGGGTATCTGGATGGTCATCCTAACTTGATTCCGGGAGTCGATATCAATGCCGATATTGGTAATGAAGGCCCGCCGGTCAACTTCCTCCAGGTCCCAGCAACCGGAAACGGTCAGCAATGATAAGATAATCAGCAAATAACGCTTAT
>JBLNDC010000363.1:0-3961 GCA_050261255.1 Bacteroidota bacterium | reverse complement strand
ACTTCTAATCCGTTGGCCGCACGTTCGATTCGTGCCAGGCGCGCCAGAATTTACAAGGGTTTAGACGATTCAGTCTAAGCCCTTTTTTAATTTGATGGGACTTTTGATGGGACTTTACTTACGGATCCTTGTAGAAAAGATCGTGCATGGCGAAAGAAATTTTGCCAGGGTGAATGTGTTATGTTCCGTTTTACGGCGCCACCGTGGCGTAAGCTCCGATATGCCGGTAGTTGGAGATGAATAGGTATTCCTCGCTGCCCGGGGTTTCCTTCAGACCTAAGTTGCGGGCGGTCTTCCAAGAACCTACATTGGCGGTGTTCGTACGCCAACAAGGAAGGCGGCCAAAACTTTTAAATTGAGCGTGACTGAGGGCGCGGCAGCATTCCAACGCCAATCCTTTGCCCCGGAACTCTGGGAGGGTGGCCACTCCCAACTCGCAATAATTTTTAGTGAATGCAAGTGTGGTAGCGACACAGGCCATCTTTCCATTAATGAAAGCAGCAGTTGCCTGACCTTTTTTTAATAACGCTTCCGGGTTTCCGAAAAATTCCCATAACCAGGAAGATTCCGCAAAGGAGTTTTTTAACTGATTGGCTTCGTCTGGATTGATTAGGCGAACTCGAAAGTCAAGGGAAGGTTGGGGGTGCCAGTTTGGTTCGGCGGCTAAAAATAAGATGGGGACAGAAAACTGGACATTCCAATAGCGGTCAATTTGATGGAAAAAAGCTTTAGGAATTATTAAATCCGTAGGTTGGGTAAGGCTTCTTAAAAAATTTCTAAAAATTAAGCGGCGTTTTGGATCTCCGGCGAGGAACCATGATGATGGAGGAGCTTCGGGATAAGTGACCGCCAGAAGTGTAGGGTCGGATGCCATATCAACCAGAACAGCGCTTTTTTCTTGCTGTAAAAGGAATAAGAGCGAACAATTTTCCGGTTGGTTTTCCAAATTAAAAGTTGCTGGGTCAAATTTAGCTGAAAGTAGCCTTTGCAAAGAATGTCATCTCCTAAGGATGTAAAAAAGTACGGTTGACTATAATTTAGGCTACAAAATTATGAGCGTCCTAAAATAAAAATCCCCCCTTTCAGTAAGTCGGTTAAGGAACAATGTTTAAGTTAAAACAATTGTAGACCTTCCTTGAAACCCGGTCAAATCTTAATTATTGCTGGCACTTAGATAATACCTCGCGAAATTTGACATTGTATGGGTTTAGCTTTGAAATTTTATTGTTTTCTATAAAATACGCTAGTAGATCATATAGACAAGAGGCTCGAGGTATGAAGCGTGAGCTTGGGAATTGCGCAACCAAAACTATTTCCATCTTTAAGAAATCGATTTTGGAATTTAGCTTTGGCTCACAATAAATTGATAGATACATCTGTGCCTATCATTATATATTGTAGCCAAAGGTTTATTAATTCCATCAATTATTAAATTTTAGTATCAGCTGAAAGATTCAAAGGCAAAATTGGATGAACCTCGAATATTGAAATTAAGGAATTGATACTGTATGTAATAATCTTCCATTGAATCCTGGAAGGGAGTCTTTCCTTTGAACTCCGGAACCGGTTCGACGAAAAAACGATGGTTAGCGGTTGCAGCCATTATCATGACAACCATTTTTTGGGGCTTCTCTTATATCAGCACTAAGAGGCTGTTAAATTCACTAACCCCGCTCCAAGTGGCGGGAGGTAGGTTTTTAATCGCTTCCGTAGTTCTAGTAGTAGTAGGGTTGGTTAGCGGGCGCCTGTCAAAGGTGGAGCGGGCCGATAGGCCTCGGATGTTTGGAGCGGCTTTTTTAGGGATCGCCCTCTACTTTGTCTTTGAAAATTTTGGACTTAAATTAACCACTGCCGGAATGGGTTCGCTGATTATTGCTACTATTCCGGTGATAAACGCAGTAGTTGCCGGGATTTTTTTAAAACAGACCATCTCCGGACGTTCTTGGCTGGGAGTATTACTATCAATGGTCGGGGTCTTTATGGTGATCCGCGCCGGATCTAATTTTTCATTTAATTCCTTATGGGGCAACCTTTTAGTCTTAGGCGCCGCCGCATCTTGGGTTGGATATACCATTTTAAATCAACCATTAACCGCAAAATACGATACGTTGAATCTTAATATTTACCAGACTTTAGTCGGCACTATATTCTTATTATCGCTAAGCTTTGGCGAAGGCCATTCCTGGCCTGGGCTCAATCTGGAAATTATATCACACATAGGTTTTTTGGCAATTTGTTGTTCCGCCCTTGCTTATGTCTTTTATTTGTACGCCTTAAAGTATTTAGGGGCGACAGTAGTCACTACCTTTATCAACTTTATTCCGGTATGCGGGGTAATGGGTGGGGTAATTTTTTTAGGCGAGAAAATCAGTGTGGAACAATTAATAGGTGGACTGGTGATTATTGCCGGGGTAATGCTGGTTACTTTATCAGGCTGCGGTTTTAAGCGTAATAATTCTCAAAAGGTACCGTCGAACAATGAAGAAACATCGGTTAAAGCGGCGCAGAAAGCTGAAATTGCATAAAACGGAGGAAAAATCGGAATGACAAAAAACAAATTGCTGGTCTTAATCTCATATTTAACAATATATCTTGTTTGGGGTTCAACCTATTTTTTCATTAAAATGGCGGTGGAAACTATCCCGCCCTTTTATGTAATTGGATTTCGGTGGCTGGTGGGAGGAGTCTTGATATTGGGTTTTTCGTTTTTAACGGGGCGGTTTAAAAGGCTCCCCACTCTTCGTGAGATCGGCAGCGCCGCCTTTTTAGGCACATTATTGCTTTTGACCGGAAATGGACTAATAAGCGTCGCCGAACGTAAGGTGGACAGTTATATGGCGGCTTTGGTTTTAGCTCTGACTCCTATTGTCATCGCCTTTTTTGATTGGGCTCTTTTCCGAAAAAGGTTATCGTTAACGAATTTGGCAGGTATTTTAGTGGGTGTAGCCGGAGTGGCGCTGTTGCTTTATGATGGGACGTCGATCACTACCAGCCTTTCACTGGATGTACTTTTAGTTATTTTCGGACTATGTTCATGGAGTTTAGCAACCAGTCTGGGGCATAAAATCGTCGTTTACCCGGATATCTTGATTAACAGCGGGATTCAGATGTTAATGGTCGGAGCCGGTTGTTTGTTGGGAATGTTCTTTTACCGGCCTTCTCTTGGCGAATTAATGCCGCAATTCTCGGTTTCCTCCTGGACGGGAGTTTGGTATTTAGCGATCGTTGGTTCGTTGGCTTTTTGCGCTTACACGTATCTAGTCGCCAATGAACCAGCAATTAGAATCTCCAGTTATGCCCTGGTTAACCCGTTAATAGCCACTTTTTTAGGCCTGGTCGTAGGTAAAGAGACTCCGGCGCCGTTTTTGTATTATGCTTTTCCGATAATATTGGCTGGTTTATTTTTAATGATATACGGCGAAGTTCTTTTAGGATATCTGAAATCATTGTTCAGA
The DNA here is from genome assembly GCA_050261255.1 of Bacteroidota bacterium. Taxonomy (GTDB): domain Bacteria; phylum Bacillota; class UBA4882; order UBA8346; family UBA8346; genus JAAYHS01. The sequence continues at coordinate 506 of JBLNDC010000363.1, read as the reverse complement.
AGGCCGTTTGGAAGGTTGGATTATTGAATTGAAGTTAGAGGTTTCAAATAAGCAAGGGGTTAAAAGGGGCTTTGCCGCCGGTTTCCCGGTGTTCGTCGGATACTTCCCGGTGGCGGTCGCTTTCGGAATTCTGTCTAAAACTACCGGTTTATCCGTTGGAGACAGCGTGGCTTTTTCGGTTTTGGTTTTCGCCGGCGCCAGTCAGTTTATGGCGCTTAATTTGATCAAAGCCGGAGCCGCATTTAGCGGTATTATCTTTGCTACCTTGCTGTTAAATTTGAGGCATTTGTTGATGAGCGCTTCGCTGGCTGCCAAAATTGCCGCCCCCGACAAGCGGTGGCTTCCGGCGGTTGCTTTTGGAGTGACGGATGAAACCTTTGCGGTGTCCGCTACTAATTATGGACCGCTTGGAATACCTTTCTTATTAGCTTTGGAAGGTACGGCTTATTTAGGTTGGGTCGGTGGGACTTTGATGGGCTATTTGGCCGGCTCCATCCTTCCGGCTT
>JBLNDC010000362.1:0-8334 GCA_050261255.1 Bacteroidota bacterium | reverse complement strand
CCCCAAGATTATTTAAAACCGGAATGGCAACCAGGTTCAATAATGTCCCTTTTTTAACCCCTTAACAGGGGTTTTTTAAACGCTTCGTTAAAAATTATCGGATTTAGAAATCAGGAGACTTTTACGTTCTGATTGTCCCGCTAGGGGGAATATGGAAGACTATCTAATTTATTTCAAAAACGATCTTATTAAATCCGAGGCAGGAAATTACCTTACACAAGAGAATATTAAATTGAAAATAAATACGCTAATATTCTCATTATTGGTATTAATTTAGGGGGATATCCATTTGTCATCAGTATTGGAAGGAACATTAAGCTTAATAGGTGCACTGGGACTATTTTTATATTCAGTGTATCGTTTTGGTGACGGAGTCCAAAAAATAGCAGGCGAGAAAATTAGGGCTATCTTAGAAAAGCAATCGCGCGAACCAATCTCCAGTATGTTAACGGGGTTTGGAATGGCTGCGGCATTACAAAGTAATTCCTTAACTTTCGGGATGATCTCCGGTTTAATGAATGCCGGATTATTAGGCCTCCTGCCCGCATTATGGATTATGATCGGCGTCAACTTCGGTATGACTATTAATGCTCAATTAATGGCTTTGAATGTAGGGGCTATTTTATTTGTATTGCTTTTTCTGGGTTACTTGTTGAATTTTTATAGCAAACGCCGGATATTACATTATCTAGGCCAGGTTATTTTCAGTTTGGCCTTGATGTATTTAGGATTTTCAATATTTCATCAATCGTTTCAAATCATTGTTAGGAACCAACCTGCGGCTGCATTTATCAAAAGCATTTTCCTACAACCATGGTACGGTTTTTTATTAGGTTTATGTTTGGCGGCATTATTCCGAAGCAGTAATACGATGGTAGCGTTGATCCAAGCAATTGTCGGAGTGAAATTAGGATTGGCACCTTCAATTTTTTTAAGCGGGGCTTTTGCGGTCATTATCGGAGCTAATGTAGGAACGACAATCATTAATATGCTAATCGGATTGGACCGGTTACCAACAGTTAAAAAAGCTAATTGGATGCATTTTTCGTTTAATATTACAACCGGTTTACTTTGGCTTTTATTTTTACCTTTAGCATATCAGTCGGTGCATCAAATCAGTTTGAATCTAAGTTCGGGTTTTCAATGGTTTCGAGCCTCGGTTTTTCAATGGCCGATTTTATCTATATCTATTTCGGAGCGTTGGTTTAATGTTTGGCAGCTAGCGATGGCTCATTCCCTCTTTAATATGTCGGTGATCGTTATTTGGTTTCCTGTTACGATAATCGCTTCAAAATTTGGTTTTTCTCCGATTGTTGAGAAAGGGAAAATCGGTTCAAACGGAAAAACTTATTTGGACCGGCGCGCCTTACAAAGTCCTGCTCTTGCACTAATATTGGCGTCCCATGAAATTAATCAAATGGCGTCTTTGACACAAGAGATGTTAAAAATGTCCCGGCTGGCTTTTTTAAAAAATCAAATTCATTTACTCGATAGCATTGAAAGAAATGAAGTCATTGTTGACGATCTCCAAGAACAAATAACCTTCTACCTTTCAGCGCTTTTATCACAAAACTCCTTGACTGAAGCTCAATCCCGCCGTTTGGCCAATTTATTGCATATTGTAGTCGATATTGAAAGGGTTGGCGACCACGCAACCAATGTTAGCCGGTTAGCCGAGAAAAAATATCAAGAACAATTGCCTTTCTCAGAAATAGCCTTAAACGAAATCGAGTTATTTTTCGGAAAAGTGACTGATTTATATAACAAAGCCTGCCAAAGTTTGCGCGAAAATAACAGTGAACTAGCTAAACAGATTAAAGACAGAGAAGAAAATATCGACAAACTTGAAGAAGAGTTTAGACAAAATCATATCCATCGTTTAAATCTCGGTAAATGTTGGCCTGGTTCGGGAGTCGTCTATGTCGAACTTTTAAGCAACTTGTTACGCATTGCTTCACATTCAGCCAATATCGCTTTAAAAGTTCTTGAAGAGGGTGAGACCGGATGAAACGTACTAATCAGCAAATAGAGGAGGAACCACTACCATCTTCCAAAGATGAACGAGTGATAACTCAACAAATAGAAATCACCGGCGTTCTTTTTCTTGGGTTAGCGGTATTATCTTTAATAGCCATTTTTTGGGATGGAGCCGGTTTTATTGGAGAAATATTAAAACAAGCCCTTTTTTTCCTTTTCGGAGAACGCGGGTCAATTATTCCTTTATTTTTTTTAGGGATTATTGGCTGGACAATGTTGTGTTGGACGCCGGAACGCAGACTAACCAGACAATTTTTCGCTATGTTGATGCTTTTTTTATGGGCTTTGGTAATCTTACATATCTTCAGCGGAGTTGAATTGACTGCTGAAAACTGGGGCTCAGCCATTGAAGGCTCAGGCGTAATCGGACATGGTATCGCTTTATATTTGGTTTTATGGTTTGGAAGATTGGGAACGGTCGTTGTATTGTTTATTTGGTTGACAGTAGCGACGATTCTCGCTTTAGATCGTCCCTTAATAATGGTCTTTTCCAGTCTGGTTAAATCAACCAAGAATACGGGAGAAGCGAAGACTGTTGATGAACCGCAAACTCTAGTAAATGCTGAAAACAGGGTCTCGGTAATTAAAAATTTAGCTGCCATCACCGGGGAACCCGCTCAAGACCGCTCTACAGAATTAGCGGCATCAGTTAGAGACCATCAGCCGAGTAAAATTTTGGCTTCGCTCCAGAGTATGCTTAAGGAGAAAGAGAAAAACAAAGAAAAAGAAAAACCGGAGGCTAAAAATGGAAACAGTACTCATCCTTCAGGCAATTTGTACCGCACTTTGCCTCCAGGTCCTTATAAATTGCCAAGTATCGAATTGGTAAATCTCCCGGGAACTGCCAATAAAAAGAATATCCGGTTAATTGACCAATCGCGTCAGTTGGAAGAAACCTTGGCCCATTTTGGGATTCGGGCCCAAGTGATTGAAGTACACCATGGTCCGGTAATAACTCGTTATGATCTACAACCGGCGCCTGGGGTGAAGGTGAGCCGGATCGTTAATCTCATTGATGATCTAGCTCTATCTTTGGCAGCCAAAGGGCTCCGGTTGGAAGCCCCGATTCCTGGCAAAGCCGCTATCGGGGTGGAAGTTCCCAACCAAGAAACGCAGATTGTATCTTTTCGAGAGATTTTGGATTCCAAACAATTTTGGAATTCCGGTAAACTCAGTGTCGGGTTGGGGATGGATATTGCGGGAGAAGTGGTAGTGGCTGATCTGCAAAAAATGCCCCATCTGTTAATCGCCGGCGCTACCGGCTCAGGTAAAAGTGTTTGTGTTAATACTTTGATTATGAGTATTCTTTATAAAACCCTTCCCACGGAAGTAAAATTCATCATGATTGATCCCAAAATGGTCGAGTTATCGATGTATAACGGAATCCCACACTTAATGTCCCCCGTGGTCACCGAAGCCAAAAAAGCTTCAGGGGTTTTAAAACTAGTAGTCGATGAGATGGAACGACGTTACAAATTATTCGCGGAAGCAAGGGTTAGAGATTTAGCAAAATATAACGTTTTGCCGGGAATTGAAAAATTGCCTTTTATCGTGGTTATTATTGATGAGTTGGCCGACTTGATGATGATTGCTCCAGTTGAAGTCGAAGATTCTATCTGCCGTTTGGCCCAGATGGCGCGGGCGACCGGAATTCATTTGGTGGTAGCTACGCAAAGGCCGTCGGTGGATGTAATCACCGGTTTAATTAAAGCTAACATTCCATCTCGGATTGCCTTCGCCGTCTCCTCCCAGATTGATTCAAGGACAATCCTGGATACAGCTGGAGCTGAGCGTTTGTTAGGACGGGGCGATATGTTATTTGCACCCGTTGGTTCGATGAAACCCTTAAGAGTTCAAGGAGCTTTAGTAAATGAAAAAGAAATTGAAGCAGTAATTAAGCATTGGAAAGCTCAAGGAGAGCCGAAATACCAAGAACAGTTCATTAATGTGCCGGAACCAGATGAACGCCGCCTGACGGAGGATACCGATGAACTATTTTGGGACGCGGTACGAATCGTGGTTGAGTATGGGCAAGCATCAGCCTCGGTGCTTCAACGCCGTTTAAGGATCGGCTATACCAGAGCGGCTCGATTGGTCGATATCATGGAATCCAAAGGAATAATCGGCCCTTATGAGGGGAGTAAACCACGTGAGGTATATATTACTGCGCGTCAATTAGAGGAATTGAAAAGGAAAGGTGGAAACGAGTAATTTTTAATTTGCTAGAAGGAACTGTGATAATTTACTAGAATAAGTATTTATATCATTTTGTCCGTTCAAATGTTAAATATTAAAAAATATGACCCTTATAACAGACTAAATGGGGTGGTTTTTTTGAAAGAAATTGGGGATATCTTGAGGCGGGCTCGCGAAGAAAAAGGGTTAAGCGTCAAAGATATTCAGGAAGTTACCAAAATCCGTTTACGGTACTTGGAAGCTATTGATGAAGGTGATTTTGAAGCTATTCCAGGTGAAGTATATCGCAAAGGATTCGTCGTCAATTACGCCAATGCGGTGGGATTGGATGGGCAAGGGATTTTACAAAAATACAATGATTTAAAAGCGGCTTTAGAAGAACAAGCCCGTCAAGAACAACTTTTAGCCGAGCAAGAAGAAAATCCTTCCCCGAAATCGAACTTGAACAATGATTGGCTAAAAGGGGTTTATCTTGGGGTAGCGGGAGCCTTAGCCATTGTATTGTTGATTAGTTTCTTTTTAATCCCAACTTTACATAAGTTGAAATTCGAAGAAACCGCTAAACCGGTTACAATTGAAGAAACCAATGAAACGCCGGACTATAATCAAACTTTATTCCCGGCTCCGATTACGATTACTGCTGAATTTAAACAACGGGTTTGGGTCCAAGTGGTTGCGGACGGAGAATACATATTTATGCGTGACGGTAGGACATTTGAACCTTCGGAACCGGTTCAAGTTTGGACTGCCCAGCAGGAGATGGAAATTAAAATGGGAAATCCCGCCGGGGTTGAGTTCACCTTTAACGGTAAAAAACTAGGGCCATTGGGTCCGGCAGGTATTGTAAAGACCGTTAAATTTAAACCTGATGGCATGGTGGCGCCGTAAGGCGCTTTTTTCTTCTCCCTGTTTATATTGGGTTTAAAGAATCTAGATTCAAAAAGCGAGGTAAACTTTGAATCTAAATCGTAATAGCGATTTTTTTCAGGAAATTAAAGAAAAAAATGACATAGTTTCGGTTATTTCGGAATATGTCAGTTTAAAACGATCTGGAAGATCGTTGCTTGGTCTCTGTCCTTTTCACAATGAAAAAACAGCTTCTTTTAATGTCAATCAAGATAAACAATTCTTCTATTGTTTTGGCTGCGGCGCCGGTGGCGATGTTTTTAGTTTTATCATGAAAATTGAAAACCTGGAATTTATCGATGCGGCAAAGCGCTTAGCTGAACGGGCCGGAATTTCCTGGCCGGAATTGAGCAAAAATTCGGAAACTGATCGGGAAAAGGACGGTTATTATAAGATCAATCAACTTGCTACTGCTTTATATTCTCAGTTTTTATTCAAGACTGAATTGGGCAATAAAGCCCGCCAATATTTAACTAAACGCGGAATCAACGCTGAACTTTGGAAAAAGTTCAATCTGGGCTATGCTCCGCCGGCGTGGCATAATTTAACCGATATCATCCGAAAAAAAGGGCTTTCCCTGCAATTTGCGGAGACTCTCGGGTTAATCGCTATGGGTGAAAATGGGTACTATGATCGCTTTCGCGACCGGATTATTTTTCCGATTGCCGATTCCCAAGGAAAGATTGTGGGATTCGGCGGCCGGATCATGGAGCAAGGAGAACCGAAATACCTTAATTCTCCTGAAAATGTACTTTTTCATAAAGGGCGTTTTTTATATGGATTATCTTGTGCTAAAGATTCGATTCGCCGAACTAAGAGGGCTATTATCGTCGAAGGATATATGGATGTAATCCAAGCTCATCAGGGAGGTTTTACTCAATCAGTAGCTTCTTTGGGAACTTCTCTCACCAGAGAACAAGCTAAACTCATTAAACGTTTTACTTCCGAAGTAATTTTAGCGTATGATGCCGACACCGCCGGCCAGAACGCTACCTTACGCGGGATGGAAATACTTGAAGAAGCAGGCCTTACCGTACGAGTACTTAATTTGCCGCCCGGATTCGACCCCGATTCTTTTATTAAAGAAAAAGGCGCTGCCGACTTTGAACAGCTAATTGAAAATGCTCCCGGTTTAGTTGAATTTAGAATCGAATCAATCTTTAATAAGCACGACCTAAATTCTTTTCAAGGCAAATCGCAAGCTGTGGAAGAAATTATACCTTGTCTTTTGACTATTGAAAGTAATGTAGCCCGGGAACACTATATTAGACTAATTGCTCGTAAAACAGGATTTTCAGAGAATGCCATCCAGTTGGAAATAGAGAAATATCGGAAATATAATAGGAAAAAATCACCGTATTTGGATAGGAAATCAGAGACTAGTTATACTAATCAAATAAACTCTAAAGTGAGTGATAATACTATAGAAGTACAGCCAAACCCGCTCTCTCCCTTGCAGAAGGCCATATTTGAAGCGGAAAAGGAACTTTTACAATCGGCTTTGCAGGAATATGATAAATTGAAGCGAATTAAAGAAGAATTAAAACCGGAAGAATTTAGCTTCGCAATTTGGCGTAATTTGTTCTTAGAAGTTAAAGAAAAGAGTTTTTTAACCGATAATATGGAGGCGATCCTTAACGAACTTGGTAGAAGTGAACGTGAAATAGCAGCCTCTTTGGTCGCCGAAAAAGAAGTTAAAAATATAACGGTCAATTTTGATCAAATTATCAATTATTTACGAATGCTTCATTTAAAAGAAAAAATAGAATCTTTAACTTTACAGATAACAACCGGCCGTGATCAATCCGGCAAGGCACTAACGGATGAACAAATTAAGAGTTATATGGCACAAATTACTGAGTTGAATCGTATTTTAAAAAAAGACTACCCTCAGTTTTCAGGTTTATAAGAGCATCTTTAACAGCAGTCTCATTCCCAGGAAGGATGGTAAATTGACATTGAGTAAAGAAAAAACCTTGCCAAATATGGAAAACATAAAAGAATTGATTCAAAAAGGCAAGCGTAAAGGGATAATCTCTTACCGTGAGATAATGGATGCTTTCGAACAGGTTGAGCTGACTCCGGAACAAATAGATGATATCTATGAAGCTTTGTCCAGTCAAGGGATTGAGATTTTACCCGGAATTGATGAACCGAACGAGGAGCATGTCGATCAAGACGATCAGTTTCAACCTGAAGAAGAGGAAGTCGAAATTGATCTGACTATTCCGGAAGGAATTGCACTTGATGATCCGGTCCGGATGTATTTGAAGGAAATAGGAAGAGTTCCGCTTTTGTTGGCTAATGAAGAAATTGAATTAGCTAGAAGAGTCGAAGCTGGAGATGAAACCGCTAAACGCCGTTTGGCTGAAGCCAATCTTCGGCTGGTGGTTAGTATCGCTAAGCGTTATGTTGGCCGGGGAATGCTTTTTTTGGATCTCATTCAAGAAGGCAATCTGGGATTGATTAAGGCTGTTGAGAAATTTGATTATCGGAAAGGTTTTAAATTTAGCACTTATGCAACCTGGTGGATTAGGCAGGCCATAACTAGGGCGATTGCCGATCAAGCCAGAACCATTCGAATTCCAGTCCATATGGTGGAAACTATCAATAAATTAATCAGGGTTTCCCGGCAACTTTTGCAAGCATTGGGAAGAGAACCGACAGCAGAGGAGATCGCCGAAGAAATGGAAATGAGCCCTGAACGGGTTAGGGAAATCATCAAGATTGCCCAAGAACCTGTGTCCCTGGAGACTCCCATCGGTGAAGAGGAAGACAGCCATCTAGGAGACTTCATTGAAGATCAGGATGCTCCAGCGCCAGCCGAAGCAGCTTCGTTCCGTTTATTAAAGGAACAGCTGGAAGATGTCTTAAACACTTTAACCCCTCGTGAAGAAAAAGTACTAAGATTGCGTTTCGGCTTGGATGACGGCCGGGCCCGCACCTTAGAGGAAGTTGGGCAAATTTTTAATGTTACTCGGGAACGGATTCGCCAAATCGAGGCCAAAGCGTTGCGAAAGCTACGCCATCCTAGCCGCAGTAAAAAGTTGAAAGACTTTTTAGATTAAGTTATTGCTTCAGATAAAGGGAGGAGTGTTAGGAAAGACCTCCTTTATTTGGGATATATTATGGTTGATGTTTTCGATAAAAAGTTGTATAATGTTTTATGTTCTTTTAGGGCCCATAGCTCAGGGG
>JBLNDC010000361.1:0-3362 GCA_050261255.1 Bacteroidota bacterium | reverse complement strand
CTTCAATATGGGTTAGCTGAACAATTTCTTTTATCTAATGTCATTTCTCCACCTAAATTCCATTTTGGTTATCGCGCAGCTTAATGAATATTCTAGATCAACCGTTTCTGAAAACAAAGCCTAGTAAGCTTTTGATACAATATATAGTGTCCAATCCGGATTAGTCTATCAATATATTGTATCAAAACGAGAAATTTTGAAATTATGAAACCGCCTAAATTTAACATATTTAATTCACTCCAGATCGGATTTACTTTCTCCCTGATATTTAAATGTCTCACGAACAAGCTCATCCGGATCATCCACTAGTGAGTTTAATACCATTGCCGCCTCAGCTTCTCCAGGTTCATCAGCCAGTAGGTTCAAATACATTCCTGATTCCGTTTCTTCCAGATCATCAAGTAACCTCATTCTGTTTTTCGAATCAAACCTACTAAATTTCATTTTTGCCATTTGTTCGCCTCTCCCGTTATGATGATGGAACGCTTTTATTCTATCCGGCTACAAGGCTTTATAATAAGCTGATTAAGAGTTATCATTAAATTGTACTTGTTGGTCAATATTTACTTCGTCTCCTTGATTTACTGCTGGTTAACTCATAATCTCCGTGATATACTGTTTAAATGCGAGTTGTCCTTGTAAACTTAACTATTAAGGTCTAATAAGAAATTAAGATTTCTTCTATAATTCTACACTCTAAAGGAGGGATAGGAAAATGCTTCGAAGAATCAGAGAAAGCAAACTGGTAAAACCAATCTGTGGATTAATGCTGACAAGCATGATCCTATCGTTTTCCATAGGGATCTTGAGCGCTTCAGATCCAAGTATAGCCAATGGCAAACCGGCTACCGCCAAGGTTTTACCTAAAACATCCAACAGTTTAAAACAAACCGCTCCTGATTTAAACCATATAACCGTGAATAATCAAATAGCGCAAGTTGGTTCAGGAGATAATAACCAAGGAAAATCAGGTCCAAACGAAAACCCGGTTAATAGCAACGCAACTACTTGGAAGAACGGGACTACTTGGAAACCGGTGAATAATGTTAAAACAGCGCCGACCAAAGTGTCTCAACCAAAATCAAGTTCCAAAGTTGATATCTATCTTTTGGCGAGAGTGATCTATGCTGAATCCAGAGGGGAACCATTTGAAGGCCAAGTCGCGGTAGGAGCGGTATTGATGAACCGGCTGAAAGATTCGCGTTTTCCCAAAAACCTGTCACAAATCATCTTTAAACGAGGTGAGTTTTGCACGGTAAGGGACGGCCAGATCTGGAAGAACCCAAGCCAAGAAGCGATTAAAGCTGCTCGTTTGGCAGCGGCAGGTTGGGACCCAACCGGTGGCGCCCTCTATTTTTACAACCCTGCCAAAACCACTTCCCGCTGGATCTGGTCGCGGCCGGTTGTGAATCGGATTGGCAACCATACTTTTGCGGCTTGAGAGCGTATCTTATTCGAACCAAAATTCAAAGAAGCCTTCGGGCTTCTTTTTTATTTTAAGAATTGCATATTTCTCAATTTTAGCTTTGGCTCACAATATATTGATAGATACATCCGGGCTTATCCCTATATATTGTGGCCAAAGGGTTATATAGGTTAAAGAATTGCATAACTTTAGCGAAGGGACTCCTTTTGCTTTTTGGGAAGGGATAATAAGATTTATTACCTAGCCGCCGGTATTCATGATATAATAAAAAATGTTAATGCGATGCGGTAGTCAACATCAGGAGGGACAAGATGAAGCCTCACTTTATACTTATTTATTGCTTCCTAATTATATTTCTCGGTTCGAGTAACGTTTTTGGAAATTCCGAAACCATCTCGCTCCCCCTTTCTTATGAAGGGTGGGCCAGTTTAAAAGTGACCGGAACCTATCAAGCTTCAGTGCCGGAATTGGGGGACGGCGGAACCTGGTATGAGTTTAAGGAAACCACCGAACAAAACGGTAAAGTAGATGCCTTATTAGTGGGTAACTATTTAATCTATATACCCGCTATCGACAAACCATTGGTTACAGGCACGGTAAATTACAATCATCATATTTATCGGGACGGCAAGCCTCTAACCACCGACATCGCTCCGCCCCAAAATATCACTTCACAACACTCCCAAGGTGCAGTCGGCCTCTACATAAATTACGCCAAGAAAACTTATACTATTTCAATCGGATTGGGCGCCGAAGGAGACTCTTCTCTTTTCAATAGTACCGGCGAAAAAGTTGAAAGCCAAACCAAAAAAAGGTTTGAATTGGAAAAGGTCGAATTAACTCTTCCTCTTCCTCAAGACTTGAAAGTTTTAAAAGGTGGCAAAATGATATCGGACGTGGTTAAAACCCCGGAAGCCTCGCATAAAGTGCTCAAGAACGAAAAAATTATCGAAATCGCTTGGGAATTTATCGCTTCCAAGGAAAAGGTCGATTTATCCGGGCAAAACCTCGACCAACCAGACCAAAAATCTCAAAGTATCCCACGTTGATGTTGTAATTTAGTTACGTAGACGGCTATCTCGGTTTGATCGTAGATATTGATAAACTCAAAATCAATGGCGATACCGTGCATGACCGGGTTCCCCACGATTTCCACTCTGACAATCCTCCCGGAGAGACACATCGGTTTGGACCTTTCCGGAAGTTCAAATTCAAAATTGATAATCTTGCCTACTTCAAAAGCGCTATTCAGATCAACGATGGCATATAAGCCGCATCCGGACAGATTAGCGACTTTACCTTCATCGGAACGGTTATTTAAAGTATACCTAAAGGGCAAAGTGACGTCGGCTCTAATAAAACGGCGAAAGGAAGTATAATCCACCTCGATCGGGTTGGCTAAAATCAGCGGTTCGCTTTCATCGGTCTTTTTTTCAATAACATAAGTCCCGAATTGATGTTTTTGGCCTTCATAATCTTGAAAACTGACGGTCAACTCTGTCCCCGGAATAATCTTTTTTGCTATTTCTTTCGATTCAAGGTCAATAAATAATTTCTTCTCTTTGGTCCCCCGAATGATGGCTTTGACAGTTCCGACGCACTCTTTGAGCTCCCCGATTGTGTCGGAATATCGTATTATCAGGTTACTTCCAGGTTTAAACACATCTTGGGGCGTTTTAAACATTCATCCTGCTCCTCTAAACTTAGGTTGATCTTTTCCCAAATTATTTCTCTCTTAAGAGTCTAACTCCTTTAGCTATTTATAATTTTAGGAAGTCCCCCACCACGACAGTCACTTCTGGCTCCTAACTTCTGTCTCCTATCTCAATAAATTAAAATTATCTTTAAATATCTTTAGTTTTCTTAGTTTTTTGAACCTTGAAAACCAAATACCAATCTAAACGGGAGAATAATATAAGCGTTCCCCAGGCTTACC
>JBLNDC010000360.1:0-3988 GCA_050261255.1 Bacteroidota bacterium | reverse complement strand
ATGTCGCCGTGTATTCACCGGGTACGGTCGGACTATCAGCCGTGGTGGGAATACCGGGCAATAAAATTTTTCCGGTCTCCTGGTGAGCCGGTACTTGCCAGTCGCCTTCGATTTCACCATCGAAAGTCCAATCGGCGACCAAATATTCCTTGATTTCATGCTTGAAGTAATCCAGTTTTAGTCCGCTGGCGGTAACCGTTCCCAAAATGCCGGTCCCCCAATAGGCAGCGCTTTGCGCGTGCTTTTTCATCCGGCCATCAAGCATGGCCGCCAACTGTTTGTATGGATCAGACATTTAACCACCCCAACTGAGATCAAAGTACATTTCTTGTCGCACATAATCAATCCCGGCCGCCTGCATGGAGAGGCGTCCGGGATTGCCGCAATTATGCGTAAGGGACATGACGATTAATTCCTGACCATCCAGCTTGATCTTGTCTCCGGCCCGGATGGCGGGGAGATCAATGGTATTGATGGAATAACTTTTTTGCAGTTCCCTGAGCACTTTTTCCCCTTTGGCCTTGGCTTCACCCGTCGTGGTGATCTTTTCATCGGAAAGGATTTTTTGGAGGGTACCGTATTTTTGGGTATCGCCTTTCAATATGGCCAAGACAGGGGATAGTTCGTTATCCGTAGCACTGCCCAATACTTTCACCTGGGTGATGACTTTGTCGAGGGTGCTGATCTCCGAATAATCCTCAATATTCTGTTCGGTCTGGAATAGCCAGACGGTTGAATTGGAGCCGATCTGGATTAATTCCAAACCATTGGAAGTGAACCGTGGGCGGTACATATCTCCGCCTTTGGTGGCAGTCTCCTTGAGGTCGTTTAAGATCATGGTGTAAATGGGCTGAGATCGATAAACCGTCCTGGCCAAAGGGATCTTGGTATCCGGAATTGAACCCAGCGGGATGTTCCAATCCTTGGCATATTGTTTGATCCGCTGGGCAGCGGTCTGCCCCTCGGGGAACATATATTCATCCTCGGATTTAAGATAGATGCTCAGATCGTAAACGGTCAACTCCAATCTGGGAGTCCTTGAATTTTGCCGTTCGATTCCCCAGATAACACCGGAGTCCAATAATGTTTCATCCTGCGGTCCGGTAATCGATACCTGCTGGCCTTCGATCAGAGACAGCTCCGGTATGATTACCAGGGTGATATCGGCCCGGTAGGCGATTTCATCCAGCGACTCCTCAAGAATGAGCCTTTCCACCAGGTCACGAAGATGGAGCCGGTTATTCCCATCACTGATAATGACATCATATTGGTTCACGCCGGCATCACCAGTTTCTGCCCAGGATAGATTAAATTAGGGTCGGGGCCGATTGTTTTTTGATTTGGATTGGTATTATATATTTCCTTCCAGCGTGAGCTGGACCCGAGTTCCCGCTTGGCGATGGCCCAGAGGCAGTCGCCTTGTTTGACATTGTAGGTCTTGGATTTGGTTTTATAATCCGCCCTGGCTTGCAGGGAGGATTGTTCGTTACTAGCGCCGGTACTGCCGATGCTTTCAGTGGTGATTTTAACATCCCGCCAGCTCCGGCAGGTTATCTCAAAATAAATGTCGCCGGGTTCACCGCCCCTGTGAAAGCATTGGCTGGCCGCCAGGGTCACCAGTATATTTAAATCCGCCCCGGTGATGATCAGCCGGACCGGTTTCTCCCTGGCCGTTGTGAGTGAGTCCAGTAAATTCCAAGCTGCAAGCGGCTCTGGAATATCGGGGTATCGGCAATAAGATGAATCATACCGGGCCGGGAAAAAGGATGAAAACTCAAGCTGCCGGATTTTTTGCCCATTCTGAAAATCGACTTCACCGATATTTAGCAGTTCAAGTGTTTCATACTTTCTTTCAGTGCGGATGGTAATCTCTTCCGGCAAGACCGGCAGCCGTAATATTTGAGCTTGATTAATCGGAGAGGAAGGGTCCTCCGAATAGGGGTCTAAAATATAGATGTCGCTTTCATCAGCATCGTACATTTAATATCCCTCCTTGCCCGGAATGGCAAATCAAAAAGGAGCATCGTTTGACACTCCTTCAGTTTTTATATTGATTTTAATCACCATTAAACGCTGTTTGAATAGTTCTAATTCAATTTTTCAGCCACTTTACCTATAACCATTAATTGAGTAGTTTTTCCTCCAAATTTATTTTCAACTTCAATGTGACCAGTACAATAACCATAAGTATTAACTCTATTACCTACAATAATATTGCCAGTTGAGCCAAGCAAAACATAATCTACTATAGTATTATCGTCAGTAACAAAAACTAATTCTCCAACTTCACTTCCTCCGAAAGCACTTGCTATTGCACTTCCTGGAGGGTATTCCTGAACTAAGGTGACTTCTCCAGATATTTTTAATTTTTTCCCATAATATTTCCATGGTGCCTTATAAACATTTGCGGCAGACGGTTCTTCTGATTGATTTTTTAGTACTTCTGGAGAAATCACATCTAGTATCTTTGAAGCTACTTCTAAATTCCCATTAGTTTGTACATTTAAATCGCGAACATTCCAACTTAAATCAGTATTTGTAGAATCGTTATTTTGGTTAAAATGAAAAAATCCCCCATTAAAACCAATACCTATACCCAAAACTACAATAACAACAACAATTGTAGCAATAATTTTAAACTTGTCCATGCAATCCCTTCTTTCGATCAATTCAATAATTTTAATAATTCGTAAGAAGGTAAGAATTTCCTTTAAATCATGGACGATTTTCCAAAGTTTTTTTAATCTCTTTAAGAATTTGCCAACCAATTCGATTGGCCAATTCATCTTCATTAAATTGGTTTTCGTTTAAATTTAAAGAAACCTGAGTTGGCACAGTCAGATTTATCATGGATTGCCCAGCTCCGGCTAAGACCGGTTGCATTCCAATAATCCCACCATTAGCAAAAGAGCCGACTCCTAACTGCTCTCCAACCTGCTGCCATAGACTTAAAGCCCGTTGCCGCCTTTTGGCAGATAAAGGTATCCAAGCTTCCCGGCCTTCCTCAGCAATCAATCCAAGATGTGGTTTGGTAAATATACCTCCTAAAGCATGAGCTGCGCTTAATGTTGTTCCTTTAATAAGTGGCTGATTGGAAGGTTTATTTTTGGATTTCTCTTGTAAATCTAAATAAGCACCTGCCCAGCCATGAGGTTTCTCTATTTCTCGGCTTATTTTCGCTAATCCTGCCGCAATAGGTAACCCCAAAGCAGTAGCCATTTTAAGCTGCCATGGCCCTGGCATTAACAAACCAACCATTGCTCCGGTTTTAGGATCATCTGCTGCAGCAGAGGCTACTCCTTCAGCTATACCTTTTGCTAAGCTCATTCCAACTTTAATGCCTAGTTTTAATGCTATTGGAGTAATTTCCGCTGCACCACGATCAATTATATAAGTAAGTTTTCCTACAAAGTCAAGTTTTTTGAAAGCTTGGTCTCCGGCTATCCTTTCAAACCATTTATAAACCCGCTCAAAACCATCCACCAGCTTCGTCCCAACAGTCCGTCCCAGATTTAAGAACATTCTCTCAATCCGGTCGACTTTATCCGCATTCTTATCCAACATATCCACAAAACGCTGCATCGCTGGAACCGCCTTTTGCCGCATTCCTTCGCCAAAGGCGGTAAACAGCTTCAAATTAAAGAAGTCCTTGATTGTGGAGGTGAGTCCAAAAAGACTCCGTGACTGTTTTGCCATCAAATTGGGAAACCGTTCTTCCATGCCGGTAACTAACATATCAACTGCTTTATTAGCCGGAATGAGTCCCTTTTCTGAAAGTTTCATGACCTCAGCAGTGGATTTGCCCATCTTCTTAGCTAGAATATCCCAGGCCGGGACCCCGGCCTCGGTGAGTTGGAGCATTTCCTCTGCGGACACTTTTCCTTTGGCCTTCATTTGCCCTAAAGCAGTAGAAATCCGCTCGATCCCTTCCGCGCCTTTACCAAGTCCGGATGCAGCGTCACCAATGGCCGTTAAAGTGGGAATAATC
>JBLNDC010000359.1:0-8338 GCA_050261255.1 Bacteroidota bacterium | reverse complement strand
GCAATTGTTCAAGTATCCGGGTATTATCCAGTAGTTTATTAGCCAGTAATATTGCAAGTATGTTCACATCATAAGAGGGTTTAACTTTATAGATATTCTTTACTATTTCTTCACTGGCGGTGACATAACCTATTCTTGCCGCTGCAATACTACATAACTTAGAGAAGGTCCTTAAAACAACTAAGTTATTGTAACGCTTAATTTCCTGTATCAGTGTCTCTGGATGGAAGTAAAAATAGGCTTCATCTATAATTAGCAGTACATCCTTTTTCTTTGTTATATCTAATATCTCCAACAAATCATCTTTTGTTAAGATACTCCCTGTCGGGTTGGCTGGATTAACTATAATCGCCAGATTAATTTGGTCATTCATAAGGTGTTCTACAAACTCTTTTTTGGGAAAACTCAAATCATTCTTATAATCCACCACTACTTCATCCGCGCCGTGCGATTTACAATAAACCGGATACATTGCAAATGTTGGGTTGGCGTATAAAACCTTATCTCCCCGCGATATATAGGCATCAAAAACATACTTAATGGCAGAATCCGAACCATTTGTCAAACAAATGTTTTCAAATCCTACGTTGTTATATTGGGCGATTTTTTGAATCAACGAATAGTATTCGGGATACGCCGATAAAGTATCGGCGTTAATATTTTTAATAACACTTTTAACAATATCCTCCGGTAGACCCGGCACATATTCATTCATATTCAAACGGAGAAACCCTCTTCTATCTTCATTTACCAGGGGTGTTCTATATACACTGTTGAGGTAGACTTTACTTTTGGGCATAATTCCCTCTCCTTAAGAGATTTTTTGTCTATTTAAAGCTTTCCTACTTTATATCTAGCATATTATTACACTGATGCCTTTTATTTCTACCCCAAAAGGTAAAATCCTGCAATTCCCTGGAAAAATATAGAGAAAATATGGAACAAAGTAGGTTTCAACTTAAATGTCCGCGCCGCTCAAAAATTTCATTGATCAAACAAGAAATCCAACGTAAAATTGTATTGAAAAAATCAAATATCTTTAGAAACATCTTAAACTCTAAAGGATTTTTTATAGATCTCTCGAATTAAAACTAATCTAATAAATTCAATTAACGAAAGGAGTATAATCTTGACTTTACCACTAAAAGGACTAATAAATAAAGATAACCTTTACTTCTTCTTATTATGCGCTTTTGTGGCGACAATCCCTTTTCAGGAAAATTTAGCCGATGATATGATGTTTTTAACCCTTATCGTCTGGTTTTTCAAGTATTTTTCCGGAGAGACCAGATTTAAAAGAAGTCCGCTTGCTATCAGTATTGCTCTGATGCTTCTGTCGATTGCAGTTTCCTTTATCCTCAATATTCAAAGAATACTTTCTGAGGATATTGTAAACCAAATACAACGAACCCTCAGCCTTTCAAGCGCTTTTATTTGGTTTTTTATAGTCAGTACCGTTCCGATAACCGAAAAAAAGGTTAAATATATCGGAGGAACTTTTTTTATCGCCTTTTTTAGCGCAATTTCCTATTTATTGATTACTTACTTTAAAAATCCAATCACATCAGGTAAACGTTTGACCATTAGTAATTACAATATTAATTTCTACGGGACACTTTTAGCTTTGCTCGTTTTATCCTTAATAGTCTTCATTCTATTTCAGAAAAAGAAATCTAGCCTCATATGCTCTGTGTTTTTACTAATCTTAGCCTCTTTAGCCCTCATTTTTACTTATTCCCGTGGAGCTTGGATTAGCTTAATTGGTGGACTTATAGCTATTTCTTTCTTATTAAATAGAAAAACAAAGGCAAAACTGCTATTGACTTTAGTTGTTATACTAATAGTTTGTATAGTTATTATGGCAACTAATCCATTATTTTTAAGCCGTATTTATACTATTTTTTCGAAGGATTATAATTCTAACGCGCTGCGGATTGACCTTTGGAAAACTTCATTTAAAATGATACCGATATCTCCCGTTTACGGAATAGGCCCTTATATGTTTCATTCGTATTTTAAAGTAATAAATCCGGAACATTTTAATATTGAATTTGTTCACCATGCATGTAATAACTATTTAACTGTTTTAGTTGAAGAAGGTTTATTAGGTCTAATTGTGTATATTACTTTTATTATAGTTGCAGCAATGAAAATTTTTCAATTAAAGAAATCCGCCAATCAATTGCTTCAGTATTTTAGCATAGTTTTACTGGGTTGGTTATTAGTGGTAAAAATCTATGGTATGTTTGAGTATACTCTTGGAATATCAGCATTTAACCTTTTTATGTTTTTATTGGGGCTCTCGGTTTCTTTAGAAAATAATCAATCTATAAATGACCCAAAAGTAGTTAATGCTAAAAATCGGAATTGAGGGTTCTAAATTGATAAAGCCTGGAAGTAGAATATTAATCATTCATTTAAGCGCAATTGGGGATGTAATCCATACCTTACCAGCCGCCCACGCCTTGCGAGCCAGTTTCCCGAATTCCTTTTTAGCCTGGGTTGTGGAAGACGCCGGTTACCATCTTATTCAAGGTCATCCTGAGTTGAATGCAGTCATTCTTTTTCCCAAGAAAGAACTGGAGAAAACCTATAGAGAAAAGGGATTACTGGCGGCTTTAAGATTGGTTTTGGATTTTCGGAGAAAAATACGTTCCTATCATTTCGATGTGGTCATCGATTTTCATAACATGTTAAAGAGCGGCCTCATTGCCCTTTTTACCGGAGCTAAAACCCGGGTTGGATTTGGCCCCGGTCGTGAAGGAAACCGGCTCTTTTTAACCCATGTTCTGGAGCCACCCACAAATCCTTTACATTTTGCCGATATCGAGTTGGAACTAACCAGCCGGTTGGGTGCCAATATTGATGATGTCCGCTTCGTTTTCCCGGATTATCAAAAAGAGGCTAAAGCGGTGGATGAATTTTTGACCGCTAATTCTATTACCAGTCCGTTTTTTTGTGTGGCGCCCAGCACCAGCCCCAGTTGGTCCAATAAACTATGGACCTTCGAGGGGATGGCGAGGCTTATAGACCGGTTGTCTGAATACGGACAAGTACTTATCGTTGGGTCCGAGATCGACCGGGAAATTATTAACGAAACTAAAAAGCTTCTATCCTCCAAACCCATTGACACTACGGGGAAGTTTAACCTCAGAGAGTTGGCGGTTTTACTAAGTCGGGCTTCGCTATTTTTTGGCGGCGATACAGGTCCCATGCACCTGGCAGCAGCAGTCGGCACCCCTACTATTGCTTGGATGGGGCCAACCAAACCGGTTCGCAATGGTCCATATCCCGGCCGCGGAGTTTCCGTTTCATTAGATTTATCTTGTCAATACTGCCATAAAAGGACCTGCCCGAACGGGAATAATCTCTGCCTGCAAAATTTACCTTTTGAATCGGTTTGGGCTGCAACAGAACCCTATTTACAAAAATTGGAGCGTGGTCCCAAACAATGAAATCATACCGGGTAATTCATTTTGTAACCGGAGGTGGATCCGGCTCTACTAGGGTCGCGATGGCTTTAGTCTCGGGTCATCAAAAGGGGGAGCTTTTTGAACCCTTTTTAGTTTTCCGCCGGAAAAAAAAACGGAATCAGGCATTAATAGATGAAATCCTAAGCCAAGACATCAAATTTGCGGAGGTTGCTGAAAAACCTAAGTTTTTAACAATAATTCAGTTAGTTAAAATCATTAAGAGCTTTAAACCGGATATTATGGTATCTCATGGGTATAGTGAACATATCTGGGGTAGAATTGCAGCCATTATTGCTAAAGTGCCGGTTATTATTCAAGTTGAGCATAACACCGAGAAATATCAACCTCAGCAATACCTGGAATCCCGGATTCTCTACAACCATACTAATAAAATTGTCTGTGTCTCCCATGGCGTAATGGATTATCTCGCCAAATTGGGTTTTAATAAAGAAAGAATGCAGGTTATATATAACGGTATCCCATTAGAGCGCTTTAGTTCTCTCCAAACTGTTCCCTTCATAAACCGCCAGCCGAATTTGGTAATGGTGGCGCGTTTTGCCCGACAAAAAGATCATTCAACCCTAATCAGGGCCGCAAGTTTACTTCGGGAATACTCTATAAAAGTTTATTTGGTTGGAGAAGGCAAAAAAAATTACCGTCAACAAGCTGAGAATCTGGTTAAAAGTTTAAATCTGGAAGAAAAAGTTTTTTTTCTTGGTCCCAGGTCTGATATCCCTGAACTGTTATCTCAAAATCAAATCTCGGTATTGGCAACCCGTTATGAAGGGTTTGGGCTAGTGGTTGTAGAGGCAATGGCCGCCGGTTGTATTGTAATTGCAAGCAATGTAACCGGAGTCTCGGAATTGGTTCAGAACGGAATCACCGGTTTTTTGGTCCCGCCGGGCGAGCCCGTCGCTTTGGCTGAAAAGATAAAATATATAATTAATAATCAAGCCGCCTGCAGTAAGATTGCTTCAGCTGGCCAATTGTATGTGCACCAAAACTTCGGGGTCGAAAGAATGGTTAAGGAATATGAACAACTTTTTTTAAAAGAAATTAATTGCCGAAAAAACACCGTCTAATAACACTTCAGTAAACAAATCCCCATTAACAGCTAATTTTGTTTTATTAATCCGGTAGTAAAGGTTACCCTATAATCGGAGGAACTATAAATTGGATTTAAAACATTTTTCGCCTAAAAGAATTCTATATTATCAGCCCTATAACATGGGAGATGTTGTCCTGTCAACACCTGTTGTCCGGGCATTGAAAAAAGCTTATCCAAAAGCAGAAATAGATCTGATGGTCATTCCCCAAACGAGAGAAATCGCCCAATACATTCCCAGTTTAAATCAGATTATTGTTTATGACAAGGAAGACAAACACCGGAAACTCAAAGAGTTTTTAAAACTAAGGTCTTTTCTCCGAAGTCGGCATTATGACTTAGCTATTACAGCCAGTAATTCTACCCGGAGCGCTTTAATTACCTGGGTCAGCGGAGCCCGTTACAGAATTGGTTCCCCCAACCAGGGAGGATTCTTGTTTTTGACTCATCCTGTCCGGGAAGATTCAGTACCGATGCACCTAAGTGAAATTTTTTTGCAGTATTTACGCCCGCTGGGGATTCATGGGTCTGATTCCAGTTTAGAGCTTCAAATCGATCCCCACAATATTCAAAAAGTTCAACAAAAATTAGTTCATAATCCGGACCGCCCGCTGATAGCCATATGTCCGTTTGGAAATTGTAGACCGCAAAAAAGCTGGACCATCGAAAATTGCAGTGAATTGGTAAAGCTATTAGCTCCCATGGCGGACTTGTACCTAATTGGCGGAAAAGCGGAACAATCCAGATTGGAAAAGATCAATTCCCTTTCCGGGGGTTTAGCCATGGTATGGGCGGGAAATTTAAGCATGGGTGAGTTAATTGCTTTTGTGAAACTTTTAGATTTGCTGGTAACTGTAGACACAGGCCCCATGCATATTGCTGGTGCCGTTGGCACCAAGATTGTAGCATTGTTCGGCCCGACCGAACCTACAAGCTGCGGCCCGCGCGGCAAGGATGATGTAGTGATCCGCCACTATCCCGGTTGCGAACCATGCAGAAAACCAATAGAATGTGACCGGTGTATGCGGGATATTCAAGCGGAAGAAGTATACAGTGAAGTGTTGAAACTCATACCCAGGCCATAATCTAGTGCTATGCTTTTTGGGAGGTAATGTGGAAAGTGGATATAAAGCAAATAAAACCAAAACGAATTTTGTATTATCAACCGTATAATATTGGCGATGTCGTCTTATCCACCCCATTAATTCGGGCTTTAAAAAATGCTTACCCGGAAGCAACAATCGATATCATGGTACTCCCTAAAACAGCCGGGATCGCCAAATGTATTCCCCATATCAACCAAGTTATCGTCTACAACAAGGATGGCGATCAAAAATTAAAGGGACTATGGCAACTCGGATGCTATTTACGCAAGCAACATTATGATTTAGCCATTACAACCAGTCATTCCACCAGAAGCGCATTGGTAACTTGGCTTAGCGGCGCCCGATACCGGATCGGTTCACCCCTTCAAGGCGGTTTTTTATTTTTAACCCATCCCGTTCGGGAAGAAATGCAACTTAAGCATCAAAGCGAGGTGTTTTTGGAATTTCTCAAACCATTGGGGATTGAAAATCAAGATTCCAGGTTGGAATTGCACGTAAATCCGGAAGATATTCAAAATATCCGCCGGAAATTGTCATTAACCTCGGATCGCCCTATTTTAGTAGTAAGCCCGTTTGGTAAAGTTACCCCAACAAAAAACTGGGCTTTTGATAACTGTAGCAAATTCTTGAAAATGGCAGCTTCCCAAGGAGACCTATACTTAATTGGTGCGAAAATCGATCAGCCGGAATTAGAGAAAATTAACTCACTAGCCAGAGGGGTAGCTCAGGTTTTAGGAGGAATTCTTAGTTTAGGGGAATTAGTCGCTCTAATTAAAATTGCTAATGTTGTGGTAACGGTTGATGCCGGCCCTTTACATATTGGCAATGCGGTTAACACCCCGGTAGTGGCTTTATGGGGTCCAAGCGTGCTTGGTATTTGGGGCCCACGAGGCAACAAGGACATAATTATTCGCCACCAACTGGATTGCCAACCCTGTCAAAAGTATAAAACATGTATGGATACCCAGTGTATGAAATCGATTCAAGCGGAAGAAGTATATGCGGCGGTTACCAAAATTCTACAAAATTCCGCACGATAACTATTCTGTTAAATCTAGTCAAACTCTAATATTATTCGAATCTAAATTCCCGGTTCTATTAAAACTCAATGTTTTAACTTGGCTTGCAGGTATTTCCCATACCAGTAAATGCCCTTTGCATAATCTCCTTCTTTGATTAAAGCTTTACTGTATCTCCTCATATCCGAATGATTGGTCGGATTTTGCAAAGAAACAGAGTTCCATAAAGATAGTTGGGTGTAATGATAATAAAGATAACGCGCCGAGCTTCGGTTAGGTATGGAGTCCCCGATCCAAGGCTTTAAGCGGCCGGCATAATGAAGAAAAATAGTGCCGGGAGGTATATCCTTGATCATAACCGGCTCTAAAAGATTCCATCTTTCATTTACAAATATCAGCTTATTTTCTAAAATTTTATTTAAGGCATCTTGATCAAAAAGCGAATATAACGATGGGTTTTGGTTTAACAAATATGCCGCCTGATTAGATATGTCTTCTTGATTCCAATAACCAACATTAATATACATGACACCGGCATTAAAGTATTTACCGGTCTTCAATCCCAACTTTTTAATTCTTTTAACCGTTACATCCTTCACGTCATGAGCCACGGCAGCAATACAATTAGTTATATCCAGATCCCTAATTTCTTTTAGGCTGCTTAAGCAGATTAAATCCGCATCGAGATAAAGAACTTCTTTTGATATTCCCTGGAGGGCTTTAGGAACCAGAAATCGGTAATAGGTTGCGACTGAAAAAGCGGTCGGCATTAAATTAAATATCTCAATATTAATGTAGTAAAGATGTAATTCGGCATCGTATTTTCGGCCAAATTCCTGTAAACGCTGGTAATCTTCAGCATTGATAGAGCTTATTATCAGGTGAAAAGCAAAACTCAAGCCGGGATTATTGATAACTACTGAGGTTATTGTGATCCCGACTCGACAAACGTATTTTTCGTCAGCACATAATGCAACGTGTATTCTATCTTTTTTGCTGCAATTCCCGGGTTTACTTATTACTTCATGTTTATATATAGCATTTTTAAATAAATCCTCGTGCACGGAAAGACAATCCTCCTCATTCTCTAATGGCTTTTAAAAAATAATACAAAGTGAATTTCACTCGCCACAGAATTGCTTAACAGCCTCATATACGGCTTTCGCCGTAATCGTCTTCATGCAAGTATGCACCGAGTGGCCGGTTTTACAACCAAGACAAGGCAGGCCGGATCGGACAATCATTTTTTTATCCGTATAGGGAGTACAATGTTGAGAAGTTGGGCCATGAAGAAGAACCACCGGAACTTCTTGACTGATTGCCAGATGCATCGGGCCAGTTTCAGCGCTGACAAAGCAAACACATTTTTTAATTAATGCCGCTAACTGTAATAAATTTAACCGGCCAGTAAAACGAATTTGTTCGGTCTTCATCAGACTCCGGATCTTATTTACCGTCCCTATTTCGTAGGTCCCTCCAAAAAATGCCGCTATAAAACCCCTGTTCTGTAATAAATCAGCTAATTCCGCAAAACCTTGCGGGGTCCAAAGTTTCTCCGGGACAGAAACTCCGCCGGGGTTTAAACCGATAACTTTGAAGCCCGCTAAACCCGCATCATTCCATATCTTCTCGGCC
>JBLNDC010000358.1:0-3232 GCA_050261255.1 Bacteroidota bacterium | reverse complement strand
CAATCTAAAATTGAAAACGTTAGCTACCCTTAAAATTACTTAAATCCTTTTTCCGCCTTGGGAAGAAGAACTTTTCGGAAAGCTTCATCATGTTCAATGATAAATGATTCTTCAAATCCCTTTCCGCTATTACTGATGAAAAATTCTTTAGCAAATCTTAGGGCATCAGTCGGGGCTTCAAGTATTGTTTTTCCTAACTGAATGGCTTGTTCAAACAATTCATTATCCTTAAGAACCTCACTAACCAATCCTATTTGGTATGCTTCTTGTGCGTTAATCTTTCGGCCGGTAAGACATAGCTCACGGGCGCGTCCCTCACCAATTATCCATCGTAGAGGGGTAAAAAAAGGAAGACCTCCGAACTTAATTTCCGGATGTCCGAAAATAGCAGATTCCGAGCATATCCTTATATCACAAAGAGTTAAAAGATCAAATCCTCCACCCATTGCTGAACCATTTACAGCTGCAATAGTGGGTTTGGGGAAATTCCATATATCTAAACAATACTCCGTTGATGATTTTAAAAGCTCCGGAAAACAATCGGGATTACCAAACTCATTCAGATCAAATCCCCCGGAGAACGAAGAACCATTTCCTATAAATATTAGGGCGTCAATGGTTGATGCTTCTCTCCATTCACGAAGGCAATATGAAATTTCTTTTCGCATTTGAATGCTTATGGCATTTCGTTTTTCAGGGCGGTTTAATGTTATAATTCCAATCCTATCATCACGAATATCAACTTTTATGGTATCAAACTCCATAAATATTTTCCTCCATTGCTTTTATCTTGTTAATTCTTATCACTTTTCTTTAACGATAAGCATCTTCGAATTTTTCCCAAAAGGCTGTTAGATGATGGATGCCCCCTCCCGACTGTAGCTAGGAAGGCGAAAGTCGAGGCATACTTTTTTACCTAAAATTTATTTATACCCACCGTAAACTGCATAATTATAATATTTCCATACCACATCAACGTTTTTAAATCCAATCTCTTCTAACCATTTAATATGCTTTATTAAACTAGTTGGTCTGTCTTCATCTTTATATTTCATAATCCATTTATTCTCAATCTCATCCCAAGATACATTCTTACTCATAAATTCTTTCCATTTTGTCATATATAACTCTTGTAAATGGTTATTAGAACCCAAAACTACGTCGGCATTGTAAAAAACTCCTCTGTCAGTTAACGCGTTATAAATCTTTTGATAAAACATTTTTTGTCTTCATCCTCCGCCAAATGATGCAATGCCAAAGAAGATATTACCACATCATACTTCTTATCAAAATCAAAGCTGTAAAAGTCTCCTATATGATAAACAACATTTTTATTCTCTCCTAATTTAATCCGAGCCATCTTTATCATGTTTTCTGCCATATCTAAACAGGAAATCTGAGAATTAGGGAAAGTCTCCTTTATTTTACTAGCGATAGTCCCTGTCCCACACCCTAAATCAATAACTTTAATTAACTCCTCTTTTTTGAAAGGAATCGATAAAATTAAAGCTTTTATCATTTCCTCATAAAAGGGTATCAACTTTAAAATTACCCGATCAAATTCTTTTGCTTCTTCCTCAAAATGATTTTTTACCTTTTCAATTCTTTCCATAGTTTTTCACTCCTATAAAATTCTTTCGAGCTAGGAAGGCTGAGACGAGGGGGCGTCTGTCATCGTTAAGGTAGAACAACGAATTACTCCGTTATCCCCTCACAGAATCCCGGCGTGCGGTTTTCTCGCACCGGGCTCTTCAGTAGGTCTCGCTTCGCATCAAGCTAAGTCCAGACTGTATTGTACCGAAGGTTTAATCCACCATTCTTCCACTACCTTTGGTCTTGGAATTTGATATTGTTTGGTCATCTCTTTGAAACCTTTCCAGGTATAACTTCGATGCTGACTTCTCCGATTTAACCATCGATACCATATTCTCATTGCTCCATCAAAGAATTGCCTTATTCCCTCACTGTTTCCTGCAATGCCGTAATAGATACGTTTGGCAGTATCTACCTGCGTTTTAGGAGAGGTGGGAATCTTCCCAAGTTCTTGCGCGGTTCTTTCTTGACATGCCATACTCTATGACTCCGGTGGAATCTACGGAGGCTTACTAATCCGCCTCTTTCATGTTGGCTTCCATTACGTTAACAATGTCCCTTCCACTTGTTCACTCGTTTAACGGAGCTGAATCGTTTCAGGATATGCGGTTATCCCTACGGCCTATCAAGTCGCGGCCTACGCTTCGTTTTGTTGGTTACCCAGTCAAAACGCAAGGCCTACTACCGGTGGGTGGTTAGCCCTTACCGTACAGAGACTTTCACTCTATCAGAACCGCCAAGCTTCGCTTGGCGCACTAACGTCCTTGTGTCCCGACGTTCATCAGCGCCTACGAAGCCCGACCCTAAATGCTGATGAATGTTGGGAATACTTTGTTATGTGAGTTGCACACGGAAGTTACCAATAGCCATAAGATTATGCTCATTTTCTGTACTCAAAGCCCTTTTCAGGCGACCACTCACAAGAGCCTACAAAGCTAAATTTGTTATTACATACATTATCACCGTCGCCAATGGTTTTTGTTCTTTCAAAATCATGCTTTAAATAGTGAGCTGTAAGGTAGTCCATTCTGCAAAGCGATGGTAGCATAGTCTGTGTTCCGAATTTTTCGCACAGTTTTTTAATGCCACACTCGTATGTATCCAGACGGAAACTATTTTCATCAAGCTTTACATAGTTGATATTCCAATCGTATTCGGGCAGTGTTCCCGCTTTTGACTTCGCCGTATGGCTTTCTGCTTTTTTTAGCATAGAGCCAAGATAAAGCTTTTTGGCAAAGCCAATAAATGATGCCGGAATTTTTTTCAGCGCATTCTCCGTTGCTATCCATATCCATCGATTAGCTTCATCGCTTGAAATGCCCAAATCTAAAAAGGCTTTATACCAAGCAATATAAAATACACCCATAAGATAGCTTGATTTAAATATGCTGTCACCGATATCCGGAACATTCGGGATGATATCCCTCAAATGTCTTTTGACTTTTTGCTTGAAATTAAGATAAAATTTTTTGCCCTTATCTGCAATAATCAGACTTTTTGTAAGAAATAAAAGCAAATCACTCATTATTTTTATCTTCATATTAATACCTCAACAAATATAAATAATCTCTATTTATAAAGCTAGTGTGTAATGTTACATAACGTTTGGCATTGCCGACGTCGATGAGCTTACAAGGCG
>JBLNDC010000357.1:0-2631 GCA_050261255.1 Bacteroidota bacterium | reverse complement strand
TATGAAGGCAACCTGTTTGAATCTGGTGGAGATCGAAAATGAGAACCGCAAAGTAATTTTAGAGGGAGATATATCTCATTATCAGGAGTAATTGATGATTCAAATCCCGACTCGAGGAAGTTGGGATGATTTTATTTATAGATAAGATATAAGAAAATTTATTGGATTTGGGTAAAAAATGAACGGAGATTTTTAGTATATTTAGATTTAGGAAGGATTAACCGAAGGAGGAAATTAAATGAAAAGATTGGCGACAATTCTTCTAATAATCATCTTTACCATGACTGTAGTTATGAATTACAATCTAAAGGCAAACGCGGCGAATGATCCCGAATTGAAGTGGCAGTCCGTAGCTTTCGGTCAATCTACAGATTTGAATTTTAGTTCAACGATCACCCCAGCCAAAGTAGGGGTCAACGGCGCTATCCCGGAAGTTCCCGGGACCATCGAAGGTAAAATCATCGTTGAAAGCCGCGGCGGGAAAATCGCCGCCGCCCATGACGGAATCGCCTTCTATTATACTGTAATCGATCCTCGGAAAAACAACTTCCTCTTGGAAGCGGACATTTTAGTGGAACAGTTCGGCCCGGAGACCGATGTGATGCCGAATAGTCAGACCGCCTGCGGATTGATGGTCCGGGATATAAACGGAGCCCCGCGGCGGGACCCGATGGTTTTCGGATTCGAAGAGTTGCCGGTTGCTTCAAATATGGCGGCTGTCGGAGTCTTCAGCAATAAAAAGACAGTTGTCACCGCCTATGGAGTCAGCCGTAAGGGGATTAAATATCCGTGGGGTAACCCGGGTAGTGTTCTGACGAGAAGACCTTTAAAATTTGATCTACCGGTAGGAAAACCCTTCAAGCTCAAACTGGAAAGGACGGATACCGGTTTTATCATGACCTATGCCGATATTGACGGTGGCAATAGCCAATCCGTGACTACGGGAGACGCCGCCGATATTGTGCAGGTTTGCGAAAAAGACAAGATGTATGTTGGATTCTTTGCCGCCCGAAACGCCAAAATGGTGGTCAGTAACGCCAAACTGACCCTTAGTCCGGCGAACACCCAACCGGGAGAGCCACACCAGGTAAGTCCTTTCCCCCAATCCTTCGAGATTGAATCCTCCAACGGAAGCAGTTCCGGCAAATACACATTGATGGCGCGGTCCGCTTATGATGGGTTTGTTCTGATAAAAAAAGACGGCGTCGTTTTAGTGGCGAAGGATACCATCAAAGCCGGAGAATTTTATCAGTTACCGACAACTTTGGCAGGAGTGGACACTAAATTTGAGCTGACCTTTTTTCCAACTAAAGGACCGACCTCCGACTCGATAACTAAAAAGATAGCGGTTGAAAAGAGAAGTTTTTCCAAACCTAAAGAACTGGTTGCCGCACCTAGCGGTAAACCGACCGGGTCGGGAAGAGCGGATGACCCCCTTGACTTGGCGACAGCACTCAAGTTTGTCCAACCAGGAGGGACCATTTTGCTCCGGGGCGGTAATTACGGCGTATGCGCTATTCCTCGAATTTATTCAAGCGTTCCGGGAAAGCTTAAAAAGTTGGCCCCTTATAAAGATGAGAAAGTGATCTTTAATGGGGTTTTTAGTCAAGCCAGTTACTGGCATTTCTATGGCCTCGAATCCACCGCCTCCGGGAGCTTTGGTTTTCGAATCCAAGGCAACGGCAACCTAATTGAGCGTTGTGTAGCCCACCACAACCTGAATACCGGTTTTCAACTAGATCCATTCACCAAAACTCCGGTTTTGAAATGCAGTGATAATCTTTTCCTTAATTGCGACGCCTACGACAATACCGATCCCACCATGGAAAACGCCGACGGGTTTGCCTCCAAATCATGCATCGGCAAGGGCAATGCCTACCGGGGTTGTATCGCCCACCATAACGCCGATGACGGTTGGGACCTCTTTAATAATGTCCAGGACGGGCCGAATGAACCGGTACTGATTGAGAATTGCATCGCTTATCAAAACGGGTTTTTGACTAACGGTAAAACCGCCGGCGGCGCTATCGGCAACGGATTTAAACTCGGCGGGGAAGCCCAGCCGGTGGCGCATATCATAACCAATAGCATTGCTTTTGGCAATAGGATGGATGGTTTTACCTGTAACTTTAACCCCGGCGCGCTTCGAGTAAAAAACTGCACCGCTTTTGATAACGCGCGCTTCAACTATATTTTTAGATCAAATCATTACATCGCTCCATCGGGAACTTTTAGGAACAATCTTTCCTTCAGAACTGGTAATGGAATTACCATCAAAGACTTTACCACCGGTATAGTTTTAGAGAACAACCTTTTCTATAATGGGCCCGATGATGATCGGGTTAAGGAATCCGACTTCCTTTCACTGAAGATTCCAGTGTCCTATCAAAGAGATCGTAAAGGCCAGGTTATTTGGGGAGATTTTTTAAGATTGACCAAAGCCAGCCCGCTAAATAGAGCCGGT
Source organism: Bacteroidota bacterium (assembly GCA_050261255.1). Lineage (GTDB taxonomy): Bacteria > Bacillota > UBA4882 > UBA8346 > UBA8346 > JAAYHS01. Next base: position 167 of record JBLNDC010000357.1, on the reverse strand, counting down.
ACAAACGGAACCTATCTGGGGGCGCTTGCCGGAGGCAAGTAAAACTCCAATTTTTCGGATAAAAATCGATTATCTTGGTTAAAACCCGACTGGCGAAAGCGGTCGGGTGTTCTTATTTTATTCGGTTGTCACTTTTTACTTAAAACGGTAATATACCACAACATTAT
>JBLNDC010000356.1:0-12111 GCA_050261255.1 Bacteroidota bacterium | reverse complement strand
GTGCCCCGGAACTCCGGGGTGGGCGACTATCTACTTTTCAACTTTCAGCTTTCGACTTTTAACTTTTAACTTTCGACTTACGGGAGGTTATTGCTTGAAGTTTAAAGATAGAACGGCGATTATTACCGGCGGCAGCCGGGGGATGGGCAAGGAGATAGCCGAGAACTTGTTAAAGGAAGGGGCTAATTTGGTGGTAAGTTACCGGAGTAATCAAGAAGCCGCCGCTGCTGCTTTAGAAGAATTTAAAACTATCAGCCCAAATGTGATCCTATGTCAAGCCGACGTTACCGATTTAAACCAAGTCAAACAGATGATCAAAACTGCCATCGCCCAATTCGGTAAAATTGATATTTTGATCAATAATGCCGGGATTGAGATTTCCAAGCTGTTGATGTTGTCGCAACCTGAGGATTACCGTCAAGTGATCGAGACCAATTTAATCGGGACCATTAATTGCTGTTATTGCGCGCTTTCGAATATGGTAACCCACAAATTCGGCAGGATCATCAATATCAGTTCGGCGGCGGCGGATCGGGGCAACCCGGGTCAGTCATATTACGCCGCTTCCAAAGCGGGTATCAATGGGTTTACCAGGGTAATCGCCAAGGAATACGCCAAATACGGTGTGACCGTGAATGCGGTAGCCCCCGGTTTTATCAAAACCGAGATGACCGAAGCTTATGAATCCGATTATGCAGCCGCGATTCCGTTAAAGCGGTTTGGAGAACCGAAAGAAGTGGCGGGACTAGTGTCTTATCTGGCCAGTGAAGCGGCCGGATATTGCACCGGACAAGTTTATATCGTTGACGGAGGGTTACTGGCGTGAAAAGGAGAGTCGTCATTACCGGACTGGGGATTGTTACAGCCATCGGCGTTGGGGTTGAGGAGTTTTGGAAGGCCGCTATTAGTTGTAAGAATGGGATAACTCCAATTGAAGCTTTTGATACTGCGGAGTATCCCAATAAAAACGGCGGCGAGATCAAATACTTCGATGCTACAAAGTATCTTTCGGAAATATTGGTAAAAAAATTGGGCAGAGCCTCTCAATACGCTTTGATTGCCGCGCAAGAGGCTTTAAAAGATGCGCGGCTAACCTCCGTCGATTGTCAAGGGGCAGGGGTAATCATCGGGACCACCATGGGCGAAGGCGGAATCACCGAAGAAATATGCAGAGATATTTATCATAAAAAATCCATTGCGGAGTATCGGTCCGCTTATTCCAAATGGGCGCCTTACTCAATCAATAATATCGTCAATCAAGAGTTGGGTTTGACCGGGGATAGCCTGCTCATTCCCAACGCTTGCTCAGCCGGGAATTTTTCGATTGGCTATGCTTATAACCTGATTCAACAAGGGAAAAGGGACTTAATTATCGCCGGAGGCGCGGACCCTTTATCGGAGATCGCCTTTTCCGGATTTAGTAAATTAAAGACCATGGCCGACGATACCTGCCGTCCTTTCGACAAAAACCGCCGGGGAATGATCGTCGGAGAAGGGGCGGGTATTTTAATCATCGAATCTTTGGAACATGCGCTGAAGCGCGGGGCTAAAATCTACGCTGAGATTTTGGGATATGGGGCCAGTAGCGACGCTTATCATATGGTGATGAGCCACCCTGAAGCGGAAGGAATAATCACAGCCGTTGAAAAAGCCCTGACTAATGCCGGAATAACTCCGGATGAAGTTGATTATATTTCCGCCCATGGGACCGGCACCGTTTCCAATGATTTGGCTGAGACTCTCGCGATGAAAGCCATCTTTAAAGAGCATTACCGGAAAGTGCCGATTTCCTCCCTTAAGTCCATGATCGGCCACACTCTGGGGGCCGCCGGCGCCATCGCGGCGGCGGCGTGTTGCATGAGTTTTCGGAATAACACGATCTTGCCTACTATTAATTTTGAAACTCCCGATCCGGAATGCGACGTGGATTGCGTTCCCAACCAGCCTCGAGAGGCGGAATTAAATATCGTTTTAAATAACGCTTACGCTTTCGGCGGTAGTAACAGTTGTTTGGTTTTAAAAAGATATTAGCGTTTATTAGCGTTCCGCCGCCCATTGAATTGAAAAGAGGGAAATAAGGGAATGGAAAAGTTTGCGTTTACGGGTATCGGTGTCATTTCCAGCATCGGATCTTCCAAGGAAGAATTTTGGGATAATATGTTCGCCGGGAAAAAAGGGATCAAAAGGATCGCAAATTTTCCGCTGGAAAACGGTATGGACTGTCGGGTCGCCGGGGAGGTTTCCGATTTTACGGTCACCGATTACCTTGATATGAAAGGTCTGCGGACTTTGGACCGGTTGACGAATTTAGCGCTCTGCGCCGCTTTTGCGGGAATTAAAGACAGCGTTTATCAAATCGATTCATCCAATGCGAGTAGCTGTGGCGTAGTCCTTGGAAATTCCTTCGGCTCCCTGGACAGTATCACCGGTTTTTATCTGAAACGTTTGGCGGAAGGTTTCAAGGGATTAAACCCGGCTTATTTTCCAAATACCGTAATTAACTCGCCGACGGGGAACATCTCGATCAAACTGGGTTTGAAAGGGCCGAATATCACCGTTTCCGGCGGGATGACCGCCGCTTTGGACGGGATTGCCTATTGTATGGACACGATGGATTATTACCGGCAAAAACTGTTCTTAGTCGGCGGGGTCGAAGAGTTATCTCTCCCCGTTTATCAGCTTTTTAACCAGCGTCAAATGCTCGCCGCTTGCGACGAGGATTCTTTTGAGGGTTATCTTCAAAGAAAGGCAGGGACTATTTTAGGCGAGGGAGCGGTCATTTTTACTCTGGAAAAGGAAGCGTCGGCCCGGGAAAGAAATGCCCCGATTTACGGCAGTGTAATCGGATACGGCAGAGGGTTCCATACTTCGGATCCGGAAACGGTATTAAGAAGAGTTACCGATGAAGCTTTGGCGAATGCGGCCAAAGAGATTCAAGACATTGATATAGTGATTCCGTCCTGTAACGGTCTGGCTTCCGATGAAACCGCGGAAAAAGTGTTTCGAGAGCTGTTTAAAGAGGCCCTGTTTTATAATCCCAAAGAGATATTGGGAGAAACCATCAGCGCCGGAGGGGCTTTTCAGGTTTTGGCGGCTCTGGGTATGATTAAGCGGCGGGAAGCCCCCGGCGGTTTGAAGTTGAATAAGAAACCGGTAGTCTTAATCGGCAATATCGGAGATAACAGTAGTATTACGGTAATGGTCATCGAGTAATTCAAATAAATGGAGGTAATCGGAATGGATCTTTTTGAAACGATTCGCAAGAAAACAGCGGAAGTAATGGAGCGCGATCCTGAAAGTATTAAAGGCGACGACGATTTGGTGGAATTAGGGCTGGATTCTTTCGCTACTATTGAGCTCTATACCAGCTTGGAAGATTTTTACGACATTGAAATCGGATTGGAGAAAAAGACTCATTTGCGAACGCTTAACGCTATCGAAGCTGAAGTTAAACGTCTAATCGCGGCAAAAGGTTAACTTTTAATCATAAAATGCTCGATTGGGAGTGATTGGATGAAAAAATGGATTTTGGTCTTGATTTTTGCAATCATCATTGTGACTGCCGCTTTTTATGTTTACCGTGAAGCAATCCCGGTTTTCACGGAGAACCAAGATGATCGGCCCGTTCTAATCGGAGTGACCGGATTTAAGGAAGAAATCGACACCACTCTATACATGCAAGGTGTCCAGCTGGCATTTGAACAATATCAGGCGCGCCATAAGGGCAAAAAGAAACTGGAGATCATATTCAGGGACGACCAAGGCGATATCAATATCGGCTTACAGGTAGCCCAGAAATTCGCCAACGATCCGTCAATCAAAGCAGTGCTGGGCCATTGGGATTCAAGTATCGCCATTCCGGCTTCGGATGTTTATGAGAACTCCGGCTTACCAATGCTTTCGACGGTGGTCTCAAATCCCAAGTTATATAGTTCCAATAAAAAGAATATTTTCGGCACGATTCCGGGGGATGTTTACATCGCCGACATTATGGCCCAATATGCCAAGGAGAACAATTATCAACGAATGGCGGTATACTATGTTGATAGCTTATACGGAACCGAACTCTCCAAGGCTTTCTGCCGAAGCGCCGAGAAAAGAGGAATTATCATCATCGACCGGCATGCCAACTTCGTTAACGAATTGGAGACCGAGTTGACTATCGCTAAGTGGAAGACCTTGGAATGCCAAGCGATATTCATCGCCGACGGCTTGCCTGATGCCGGCGGTGTTATTCACGCCATTAAAGCGCATGGATTGAACGTTCCGATCTTGGGCGACTGGGGCTTGGATCTATCGGATGTCATTAAAGAAATCGGGACCGACGCCGAAAAACTGGTCTATCCCACCCTGTTTGATCCGAATGATCCTCGCAAACAACTACAAATCTTTAAACGGGATTTTAGGAAAAGGTTCAATCAAGAACCCGATCTTTGGGCTGTATTGGGATATGACGCCATGAACTTAATCGGTCACGCCGTCGATCATGCTAAAAGTAAATCCCGGAACGATATTGCCGCAGTTTTGAGGTTGATTCAAAACTGGCATGGCGTTTCTTATGATATGACTTTTAATGAAAATGGCGAACTAACCAATCCGCAGATTGTAATTAAGAAAGTCGTTAACGGCAGGTATCTCTATGAAAGATAACTGTATTGCGACTGAAAACGGGATATGGGGTGAATGTAATGGCGCAAATTTTTAGACAATCCAGTTTGGAAAAGCTGTCCTCACCGGAGCAACTGGACCGGGTGATTAAGATTACCTCATCACGGTCATGGTTGATTTTAGCGGTGATGATGATTTTGGCCGTTAGTTTGGTCCTCTGGGGCTTACTGGGGGAGATTCCGACTCAGGTCACTTCCGATGGGATCTTGCTTAGTTCCGGAGGCATCTACAGCGTTCAGAACGTAGTAGCCGGTATTGTCAGCGATGTCCAGGTGGAACAGGGAGATTACGTCCAAACCGGAGATGTATTGGTGCGTCTTGATTTGGCCGCCTATTTACGGGAAATCGAAGAACTAAAAAAAGATGTGGGTCTGGTCCATTCCGAAGCGCTCCGCAAAAAAATCGTTGAAAAACAAAAAGAATATTTTAAAAATTCGATCGTTTCTGCGCCTACGGAAGGAAGAGTAATTGAGGTTTTAACCAAGAAGGGCGATGCTATTCAGCCGGGTCAGGTATTAATCAAGTTGAGCCGAACCGGCCGGGGGATCAGAGAATTGGAGACGGTCCTTTATGTCCCCATGGAGCAAGGACGAAATGTCACCCCCGGCATGGAAGTCCGGATCTCGCCGTCGATTGTGAAAAAAGAAGAGTTCGGCCAGATGATCGGACAAGTCATCTCGGTCTCTCAATATACGGTAAGCGCTAATTCAATGCTGAACATCCTTGGCAGCCAGGAGTTGGTCCAAAAATTTTCTGCTGCCGGACCGTTACTGGAAGTACATGCCAGTCTATTCCCGGACGAAAGGACGTTCAGCGGTTATCAATGGTCGAGTAAAGCCGGCCCGCCGCTTAAGATTCAAAACGGCACCATTTGCACCGGCCAAATAACCACCAAAAAAGAGAGACCCATCTCTTTGGTAATGCCGTTCTTAAGGAAATTATTCGCGCCATTCTGATATCGGGAGTCGAAAGTCGAATAGTCGAATAGCCCAAAGTCGGGAGTCGAAAGTTGGGAACAAGGAGTTAGGAGTGGAGGTCTGGATTCGGTGTTTTATTTCACACTTCAAACTTCACACTTCAAACTTCTAATCCGCTAGGGGGAGTGATTGATGTCGAAAATCGCGGCCAAACGAAGAACCGTGCCTACCATTTTGCAGATGGAAGCCACCGAATGCGGCGCAGCTTCACTGGCGATGGTAATGGCTTATCATAAGAAATTTGTTACTTTGGAAGAGTTGCGTGTTTCATGCGGAATTAGCCGGGACGGCAGCAAGGCGAGCAGTATTGTTAAGGCTGCCCGTAGTTACGGGTTTATCGCCAAGGGCTTTACCAAGTCGCCTCAAGACTTATTGACAATGAAAACTCCAATGATAATTCATTGGAACCACAATCATTTTTTAGTATTGGAAGGGTTTAAAGGCAAACATGTCTATCTTAATGATCCGGCGGCAGGGAAGAGACGTTTGACCTGGGAAGAATTTGACGATTGTTTTACCGGTGTAGTCTTAACCTTCGAACCGGGACCGGAGTTTAAACCGGATGCGAAAAAACCCAACCCGACCGAATCTTTAAAATCTTATTTAAAAGGTTCCGAGATGGCTTTGGTCTATTTAGTCTTAACCGGACTGCTGCTCGTTTTGCCGGGATTGGTAGTCCCGATGTTTTCCAGGATCTTTCTCGACGAAATCCTCTTGGGCGGCAAAACGGATTGGTTAAAAGGGTTAATGATCGGCATGGTAGTTACGCTCTTTTTCCAAGGTGTGCTCCTTTGGTCACAAGGTTATTATTTGCAACGCTTGAAGACTAAATTGACTTTTAGCACTTCGAGCAAGTTTTTATGGCATGTTTTGCGATTGCCGATCGCTTTTTTCAGCCAGAGATACGCCGGGGATATCGCTCAACGGATGGAAAGCAACATGAAAGTGACTGCTCTCCTCTCGGGCCAGCTGGCAAAGAGTATATTAAGTATTTTTCTGGTTATCTTTTACTTGATAATTATGTTTCAATATAACACCACTCTGGCGCTGGTGGGTATGTTCGCGGCCATAACCAATGTATTGATCTTGAAACTGGCCAATACCGTCTCTCAAGACCAGAGCCAGAAGATCGGTCAAGATCAAGGCAAAGTGATGAATGCGGTGATGTCGGGGATCAAATCCATCGAAACCCATAAAGCAACCGGTTCCGAAAATGATTTTTTCACCCAATGGTCCGGTTACTTTGCCAAAGTGCTCAGCAACCAACAGGAATTTGGCGTAATACAGGAATACTTGAGTCTGGCTCAAATTGTCACCAAAACCCTGACTGATTCGATTGTCCTGATCTATGGCGGATACTTGATTATCCAGGGCGAGATGACCATTGGCACACTAATGGCCTTTCAAACGGTAATGGCCGGTTTTATCGGACCGGTCGGGGACCTCACCCAGATGGGAACGGCCATCCAACAAATGCGCGGCGATATCAACCGTTTGGATGACGTATTTCGTTATCCCGTCGACAGACAATTTGAACCGAATCAATCCAAGGCGCAGATACCAATCACTTATCAATTAAAAGGATATGTGGATATCAACGGGCTTACCTTCGGTTATAACCCGTTAGACTCTCCGCTGATCGAAGACTTTTCTTTACAACTAAAACCCGGCCAGCGGGTGGCTTTAGTAGGATCTTCCGGCAGCGGCAAATCGACCGTTGCCAAATTAGTGGCGGGTATCTATCAACCATGGTCCGGAGAGATCCTTTTTGACGGTATTAAGAGAGAAGAATTGCCTCGAGAAGTCATTAATAATTCCATCTCCGTCGTCGACCAGGATATCAGCGTTTTTAACGGTTCGATTCGCGAAAATATTACCTTATGGGATCCAACGGTTCCCGACGCGGAAGTTGTCCGGGCCGCCAAGGACGCTTTCATTCATGATGAAATCTCCCAACGCAACGGCGGATATGATTATCAAATGTTGGAGGGCGGCACTAATTTCAGCGGCGGTCAGCGGCAACGCTTGGAGATCGCCCGGGCGTTGGCGGCTAATCCCAGTGTCCTCATTTTAGATGAAGCTACCAGCGCGCTGGATCCGGTTACGGAGAAACAGATCGATGAAGCCGTTCGCCGCCGGGGATGCACTTGTTTGATCATTGCTCACCGGCTTAGCACTATTCGGGATTGTGATGAAATTATCGTTATGGAACGGGGAAAAATCAAGCAACGCGGCGCCCATGACGAGCTGAAACAAGATCAGGAAGGGCTATACGCCCGTTTGATCCAATCCAACGCCTAAGGAGATAACCATGAGAAAAAGGCATGTGAATTGAGGCTTTGACGCTTTTTGCCCATTACATTGCTTAAGTATGGTTAAGTGATATTTCAACCTATGCGTAAACGTAATTGATGCTAATTAAACGGATCAAACCGTAGCAAATTTCGCTTGGATTTATGAAGGAGGATCGGAATGAAACAGGATCCCGGCACGAAAAAAATTGAAGTTCAGGGCAATCGACCGTTATTAATGTCCAACTACGGAGCATGGTTGATTGTCAAAGGGCAACTTGACATCTTTACCGTTCCATTTGAGGGCGAGGAATGGGGAAAACGGGAATATCTTTTCACTGCGACTCAAGGCACAGTTATGCTCGGAGGATCCCAATCGAGCGAATTGTTAAGCGGGACGGATCAGAGCGTCGATCCGGCGCAATATGCTTTTTTGGCTTCAAGTAACACGAAGTCCCTGGTGATTGAATTATCACCCGCTGAGTTGACCAAAGCGATTGAAAATAAGACCACGGAAATACTCCACGGGTTAACCCAATGGTTTGTCCTGGGCGACAAATCGATTCTCGAAGGGTTGAAAGCTAAATTTGAAGCCCTTCTACAAGAAGCAACCCCGGCAAAAGAAGTTTGCCAAGGGTTAAACGCCCTCAACGGGGAAATGTTGTCCCAAGCGCTCCGGGACCGGTTAACAAAGGTTGCCGCTTTTCGAGAACGGTGTATCATCCGTAGTCAAACCAACCAGTTAAAAATGCGACAGGCGTTCCAAAAAATGATGGCTACCATTGTCAGGGAAGGGAGCATCACCGCGGCGGAATATGACACTCCTCTATTTCGGGCTTGTTCTCTGGTTGCGGCTTCCCGAAAAATAGATATTAAGGCCCCGGCCCAATTAGTAAAAGACGGAACGGCCGCCGTTACCTTGGACGATATTACCAAAGCTTCTAATTTTAACATTCGGGAAGTCATCTTGGAGAGTAATTGGTGGAAGAAGGATATCGGCAGCTTACTAGGGTTTATGCAGGAGGATGGGCGTCCGGTGGCAATAATCGCCACCCGGCCTCAAACCTATCTCGTTTATGATGTGGCTAAAGGCAGAAAGTTTAAGGTTACCGGCAAGACCGCCCGATTAATAAACCCAAAAGCGGTCATGTTTTACCGTCCATTTCCCAATAAAATCCTTCAGATAAAGGATTTGGCCGTATTCGGACATGAAAGCATCTGGAAGCAGGATATCATGATCTTTGTCCTTATTGGACTGGTAGGCAGCGTTTTTGGGATGGCCACCCCCAAAGTTACCGAACTTTTATTTAACAAGATTATCCCGGAAGGCTCGATGAGCCAGTTGGTTCAAATCGCCAGCCTTTATTTTGTAGTCTTGGCATCCAAAATCCTTTTGGATACCACCCGGTCATTCGCAACCAAACGGATGGAGGGACATCTGGAATCTTCAATGCAGGCGGCGGTGATGGACCGCCTAGTGAAACTGCCGGTCCCCTTCTTTAAACAGTATACCACCGGTGACCTGACTTCCAGGGTCAATGCGATCAGCACTATTCGGAGCATCCTTTCGGGAGCGGTGATTAACGCGATTATCACCGGAGTATTCGGTTTGGTTTATTTGGTGATGTTGTTCATGTACAGCATGAAACTGGCAGTGGTCGCTTTAGTCATGGTGGCCGTAATCGTACTCGTTAATTATTTGGTCAGTATCATCAATTTAAAATACGCTAAAGAACAACAAAAAGTCGATAATAAGATTCATGGGTTGGTTTATGAGTTAGTCACCGGCGTCTCCAAATTTCGCTCCGCCGGAGCCGAGGAACGGGCTTTCCACAGATGGGCGTTGCCATTTAGCAAAGGCGCAGCCATCAATATTAAAAGCGGTTATTTGGTAAACGGCGTCGAGGTGGTCAACACCGCGGCCAACATTATCTTCAGCATGATCTTTTATTACATGATTGTGGTGAAAAAAGTCGGAATCCCACTCGGCCAATTTGTCGCGTTTCAGAGCGCTTTCGCCATTTTTTCCACTAGTATCTTAGGTTTGATGAAAACGATCATCGATTCCAACCGGGTGCTGCCCCTCTATGAGTTGGCCAAACCGATTTTGGAAACATTGCCCGAATATGACGCTGAAAAGCCGGATCCGGGAGTCATCAAAGGCGCGATTGAGTTGAAACATATCAATTTCCGTTATAATCCGGACGGGCCGTTAATCTTAAAAGATGTTTCCTTAACGATTCAAGAAGGCGAATATGTCGGTATCGTGGGGTCGTCGGGCAGCGGAAAATCAACCTTGCTCCGGATCTTGCTTGGTTTTGAAAAACCTGAGGACGGGCAGGTATATTATGATGGCAAAGACCTAAGCACCATCGATGTGAAGGCACTGCGACGCCAGTTCGGGGTGGTGTTGCAAAACGCCCATGTAATGGCGGGCAGTATTTATAATAATATCGTCGGTTCCCATTATCATTTGACTTTGAAAGACGCGGAAGAGGCTGCGGCAATGGCCGGATTAAGCGGCGACATCGAGCAGATGCCCATGGGGATGCATACCATGGTTCCGGACGGCGGCAGCACTTTATCGGGGGGGCAACGCCAAAGATTGGTGATCGCCCGGGCGCTGGTGAACAAGCCCAAGATCTTATTTTTTGACGAAGCGACCAGCGCCTTGGACAACCGGACTCAGGAGATTGTCAGCCAAAGTCTGAAGAGACTAAAAGCCACCCGGATCGTCATTGCCCATCGTCTAAGCACGATCGTTGAGTGCGACCGGATCATCGTCTTCAAAGACGGCCGTATCGTGGAGGAAGGGACCTATCGTGAATTGATGGACAAAGCCGGTCTCTTCGCGGAGTTGGCCAAAAGACAGTTGGCTTAGTAAAGGGGTGTTACCATGAAAACCATCAATAAAATTGGGTTCGTCACCATCGGTTGGTTGGGTTTATCCGTCATGGCTTTGGCGAATACCGGACAACCCGACCTTTTAAAAAAATTAACCTTAGATGAATGTTTGCAATTAGGGTATAAAAGTCATGCATCGATGATCGCCGCCGAACACCGGATCACTATCGCCCAAAAGAGTGTTCAGGAAAAATTGGGAAGTTACTTTCCTTCCCTTAATTATAGTATTTCACGGGCGGAACAAGGTATTGAACAACCTGTGTTTAATCCTTATATAAACCAATATCAAACTCAAACCAGTGAAAGCGACACTTATACCGAAGGGATTTCGTTGACCCAGTATTTATATGCCGGAGGCGCCATTAAATCCGGTTATCAAATTGCTTTGTTAAACTTGGAATCGGCAATGGAAGACAAGCGCCGGGCCGAACAGGAGCTGGCTTATAACATCAAATCCGCCTTTTACGACTTATGGCTGAAGCAGCAAAACTACCGGACGGCATTGGCGTTCCAAGAAAATATGGCCAAACATTATCAAATAATTAACCGGATGTATCAGTTAGGGCGTAGCAATAAACTTGATCTTTCTCAAGCCCGGGTCCTTTGGGAAGAACAAAAAGTGGCGGCATTGACGGCAGGCAATCAAGTGGCTGAAGCCAGACTTACTCTGGCGGCTTTAATTGGAATCGATAAGTTTCAAGAGTTTGAAGTAGAGTTGGACATAGAGAAGCTTGATCTTTCGGAAGGATACGAAGCCGATCCCCGGGCGATTGCTGAGGAAGCTTACGTAAAAAGGCCTGATTTACGCCGGATGAAACAAGCAATCGCCATCGCCGAATATCAGGTGGTCCAGGCCAAGGCCGGCCTTTTGCCGAAAGTGACTTTGTCCTATGATTATCAACTTAATGATGAAGAATTGTTTGGGGATAATACTAAACAATGGTCTCTTAAATTGAACCTTTCGGGCATGGCATTCGACGGTTTTGCCACTAAAAACCGGATCGCGGCCGCCCGGGAAAATTTGAAGCTCCTTCAACATCAGGAAACCACCCAACGGGATCAAGCCATGGTTGAGATTATCCAGACCCTCCGTAATTTGAAGGAGACCAAGCACTTGATAGATGTTAACCGTCTTAATATTGATTTGGCAAGCGAGAATGTAAATTTGACCGAGATCCAGTTTAATAACGGCAAAGCCACCACTAGTGACTTTAAAGACGCTCAAATGTCGTTGCTTCAGGCATATGACGGTTATCACGGCCAGGTCATTA
>JBLNDC010000355.1:0-10628 GCA_050261255.1 Bacteroidota bacterium | reverse complement strand
CATAAATTACTTGACCAATCAGCGGAGAAGATTGTCGAGACGGCGAAAAGGACTGGCGCTTATGTGTCCGGACCGATTCCACTTCCAACCGAAAAGAACATCTATACCATTCTCCGGTCGGTTCATATTGACAAAGATTCTCGGGAACAGTTTGAAATGCGGACTCATAAAAGGCTGATCGATATTTTAGATCCAAGTTCGAAAACGGTAGACGCCTTAATGAGACTTGATCTTCCAGCTGGGGTAGATATTGAAATTAAGTTATAATAAATACAGTTCCGTGTTTCGTGTTCAACGTTCCGCAATTTAGCGGCTTTATTAAGAAGCAGAACGATATCCAACCCGGAGCTCGGAACCGGGAACCCGAAACGTGAAATCAAGAATTTGGAAGCATTTGTCAGAGGGAGGTGCAAGAAATGGCCAAAGTGATTTTAGGTAAAAAGATCTGGATGAAGCAGATTTTTAATTCAGAAGGGCGGGCGGTTCCGGTGACTGTTATTGAAGCCGGACCATGCGTGGTAGTTCAAAAGAAATTAGTCGCCACCGATGGATACGATGCAGTCCAATTAGGATTTGCCGAGAAAAAAGAGCGTTTAACCAATAAACCAATGAAAGGTCATTTCGGTAAAGCCGGGGTTAAGCCTTTACGGTTTCTTCATGAAATACGGGTGGATTCTGGTGAGAATTATGACCTTGGCCAAGAAATAAAAGCGGATGTCTTTAGTGAAGGCGAGTTTGTCGATGTTACCGGGACTTCAAAAGGTAAGGGATTTGCCGGTGTCATCAAACGCTGGAACTTTAACCGGGCTGCAATGACTCACGGTTCGATGTATCACCGTCGTTCCGGGTCACTAGGAGCTACGGATCCGGCCCGGGTATTTAAGGGCAGAAAACTCCCCGGTCGCTTAGGCGGGGTCAAAACCACGGTTCAAGGCTTACAGGTAGCTAAGGTTGACCCGGAGCGGAACCTGTTATTGATTAAAGGAGCGATTCCCGGCGCCAACGGTTCTTTTGTAGTGGTTAAAAAGACTGTTATTCGCGCCAAAGCGAAGAACCAAAAATAATTCAGGCAAATTTTTGGTTCATCCTAAGTAAGCTATTTATCTTTGTTACGAGGAGGAAACACGATGCCGACCGTACCTGTTTATAATATTCAAGGCTCACAGGTAGGCGAAATCGCCTTAAACGACCAAGTTTTTGGCGCCAAGGTCAATAAGGCCTTATTGCATGAAGCTGTAACTATGCAATTGGCTTCAAGACGCCTTGGTACTGTGGCTGTTAAAAATCGGTCCATGGTAAGTGGCGGCGGCCGTAAACCCTGGCGGCAAAAAGGAACCGGTCAGGCTAGGCATGGCAGCCGACGTTCACCGGTTTGGACTGGCGGTGGGATAATCTTTGGGCCGATGCCTCGGGATTACGATTATAACCTACCCAAGAAAGCTCGCAAACAAGCATTACGTTCAGCTTTATCAGCTAAAGTTGAGGCGGGCGAGATGATTGTGGTTGATTCACTATCAATTGCCGAACCAAAAACGAAAACTATGGTAAGTATCTTAGAAAAGCTAAAAGCGAAGAAACCGATAATTGTCATTGGTAGCCAAGAAGATGCAGTCGCAAAATCGGCCCGGAATATTCCCGGAACGATTACCATAACCAGCGAAGGTATTAATGTTTATGATTTGCTTGCCCATGACCATTTGGTAATCACTAAAGATGCCGTGAGTAAGGTAGAGGAGGCGTTGGCGTAATGGAACTTCGAGAACTGGTCAAACGCCCGTTAATCACCGAAAGAACAACCAAACTGATGGAAGAGAATAAGTACTGCTTTTTGGTTGATCCGAAAGCCAACAAGACCCAAATCAAACAGGCGATTGAAGAAATTTTTAATGTTAAAGTCAAAGCGGTTAACACTTTTAACCGGTTAGGCAAGATCAAACGGATGGGACGTCATGAAGGCCGTCGGCCCAGTTGGAAACGGGCGGTTGTTACTTTGGAAGCCGGCAGCAGGATTGAATTCTTCGAAGGAACCTGATGTTAATTTAGGTATCAAAATTAGGGAGAGAATAGAAGGATTAAAAAATCTATTCTAGCTTCTGTCTTCCGAATTCGTAGGCCTGAATGAATATTAGATACTAATTAGTTGGGAGGTCAGGAAGATGCCGGTAAGAAAATACCAGCCAACCTCGCCTGGCAGAAGGTTTATGACAGTCTCCGATTTTAAGGAGATTACCAAGAGCGAACCGGAAAAGTCCTTATTGGAACCATTAAAAGCTACCGGAGGACGCAATTCTTCCGGGAGATTGACTGTTCGTCACCATGGCGGCGGACATAAACGAATGTACCGCATCATCGATTTTAAAAGGGATAAATTTGATATTCCCGCGAAAGTTGCAGCTATTGAGTATGATCCAAATCGTTCGGCTCGAATAGCGCTCTTACATTATGCCGACGGGGAAAAGAGATATATTTTAGCTCCTTTGGGGTTAAATGTCGGCGATACGGTAATATCAGGACCTAATGCGGACATTAAACCTGGGAACGCTTTGCCGCTAATCAATATTCCGGTTGGTACCATTATTCATAATATTGAACTGATCAAGAATAAAGGCGGCAAATTAGTCCGTACCGCAGGGGTAGGAGCTCAATTGATGGCTAAGGAAGGCGATTACGCCAACATTAGGCTCCCCTCTGGTGAAATGCGCTTAGTACCTGTTAATTGTATGGCTACTATCGGTCAAATGGGAAATATCGAGCACGAGAACGTTGTTATCGGTAAAGCCGGCCGTTCCCGATGGAAAGGGATCAAACCGGCCAACCGCGGCGTAGTTATGAATCCAATTGACCATCCACATGGCGGAGGAGAAGGTCGTTCTCCGATTGGTAGAGCTCCGGTTACTCCTTGGGGTAAACCGGCGTTGGGACACCGGACCCGTAAGCATAAAGCTTCTGACCGCCTAATCGTAAAGCGACGCGGATAAATAACTACTTTGCTATTTAGTTATTTAAGGTCGGTTTCGAAAAGGTTCAAATATTCAAATAAGTGAAGGAATTTTGAAAAGGCGTAAGGAGTAAGGAGGGGAACTAAAGTGTCGCGTTCAATGAAAAAAGGTCCATATGTTGAAGTTGGTCTTTTAAAGAAGATTACGGATATGAACTCTAAAGGTGAGAAAAAAGTATTAAAAACATGGTCTAGAAGTTCGACTATCTTCCCGGAGATGGTGGGGCATACCATTGCGGTACATGACGGCAGAAAACATGTTCCAATTTATATTACCGAAGATATGGTCGGTCATAAACTTGGAGAATTTTCTCCCACTCGTACTTTCCGTGGTCATGGTTCTCACTCGGAAAAGACTACAGCCGTGAAATGAATTTAATTACCTCGATTTAGTAGGAGGGATCAGTTTTGGATGCAAAAGCAGTAGTCCGTTTTTCGCGGATAGCTCCCCGGAAAGCCCGACAAGTAATCGATATGATTCGCGGGAAAAGGGTGGGCGACGCTCAAACCATTTTGAAGTTTACACCGCGGTTTGCGGCGGAAGTAATCGGAAAAGTTTTAAATTCGGCGATTGCCAATGCTGAAAACAATCATAAAATGAACCGGGACCGCTTGTATATTTCCGAAGCATACGTCGATCAAGGGCCTACGATGAAAAGGTTTATGCCTCGAGCCCAAGGCCGCGCTTCGGCGATTCACAAACGAACCAGCCATATTACGATTGTAGTGGCGGAGAAGGAGGGCTAATATGGGTCAGAAAGTCCATCCCATCGGATTAAGAGTAGGAATCATAAAGGATTGGGACGGTCGCTGGTTTGCTAAAAAGCGCGATTACGCAAACCTGATCCTGGAAGATGTTAAAATCCGAAATTTTGTTAAAAAGCGTCTCTATGCTTCCGGAGTTGCAAAGATTGAAATTGAACGAGCGGCTAACCGGCTTAAGGTTACCATCCATACCGCTCGGCCCGGAATGGTCATCGGCAGGCAGGGTACGGAAGTTGATGTGATCCGGAAGGAAATTGAAAAGTTTTCCGGGAAACAAGTTCAATTAAATATCGCGGAAGTCAAAGTCCCGGAACTTTCTGCTCAATTAGTAGCGGAAAATATAGCATTTCAGCTGGAACGACGAGTTTCATTCCGGCGGACC
This sequence comes from Bacteroidota bacterium, assembly GCA_050261255.1. Lineage (GTDB taxonomy): Bacteria > Bacillota > UBA4882 > UBA8346 > UBA8346 > JAAYHS01. The sequence continues at coordinate 6,483 of JBLNDC010000355.1, read as the reverse complement.
ATGAAACAATCAATTGGCCGGGCAATGAAATTGGGCGCTCTAGGCGTTAAAGTTTCTTGTAGCGGACGTTTGATGGGCGCTGAAATCGCTAGAACCGAAGGTTATAGTGAAGGGAAAGTTCCCTTGCATACTTTGAGAGCGGATATCGATTATGGTTTTGCCGAAGCCAATACCACTTATGGTAAAATTGGCATTAAAGTATGGATTTATAAAGGTGAAATCCTCCCGGCTAAGAAACGGGTTAAAGCGAAAGCTGAAGGAGGAGTCTGAAATGTTAGTGCCAAAACGCGTAAAATATCGAAAATTGCATCGAGGCCGGATGAAAGGCAAAGCGATTAAGGGTTCGCAACTTAATCAAGGCGACTATGGTCTCCAAGCAATGGAACCAGGTTGGATTACCAATGTTCAGATTGAAGCGGCCCGTATCGCCTTGACTAGGTATATTAAAAGAGGCGGTAAAGTTTGGATTAAAATATTCCCTGATAAATCAGTCACCGCTAAACCGGCAGAGACTCGTATGGGTAGTGGAAAGGGATCTCCGGAACACTGGGTAGCCGTGGTTAAACCAGGCCGAGTAATGTTTGAAATCGCCGGTGTTGAGGAAGAACTAGCTCAAGAAGCTATGCGTTTAGCTGCTCATAAACTTCCGATCAAATGCAAGTTCATAAAACGAGAGGAAGCGGGTGGAGAAGTCCATGAAAAGTAAAGAAGTTCGCGAAATGACTGTTGATGAATTGCAAAGTAAACTGGTTAGTCTCAAAGAAGAATTATTCAATTTACGCTTTCAACTTGCTACCGGACAATTAGATAATCCCATGCGAGTAAGGGACGTTCGTAAAAGCATCGCTCGCATTAAAACAGTTCTGCATGAACAAGAACTTAAAGCGGGTCAGGCTTGATTTGACCGGTGAGATTTCTACTTTGTTAAATTGAAATAATGAGTTAAATCGATCGCGATTATTTTCAAAATGAGTTTAAATTATTAAATTTAATAAAGTAGATAGAAGGAGGATTAGTAATGAGTGATCGTGCGCTTCGCAAAACACGGATAGGTATGGTCGTTAGCGACAAAATGGAAAAAACAGTAGTCGTAGCCGTCCAACGATTGGTCAGACACCCGCTTTACGGTCGGATTGTCAAACTCACCAGCAAAATTAAAGCACATGATGAGACTAACGAATGTAAAGTCGGGGACAAAGTAAAAGTAATGGAGACTCGCCCTCTCAGTAAAGATAAGAGATGGCGCGTAGTCAATATTATTGAAAAAGCAAAATAATTTCGTGAAAGGAGGTACCGGCCGTGGTTCAAACGCAAACCTATTTAAATGTCGCTGACAACTCCGGAGCGAAACAAGTTATGTGCATCAAGGTTTTAGGCGGCTCTAAGAAGCGATATGCCAGGGTTGGGGACCTGATTGTCGCAGTAGTCAAAGACGCTCTACCTCCGTCAGCTGCCAGAAAAGGTACCGGGGCAGCTGGAGTAAAAAAAGGAGATGTCGTAAAAGCGGTAGTAGTTCGCACTACTAAAGAAACAAAGAGATCGGACGGTTCTTATATCCGGTTTGATGATAACGCTGCTGTTATCTTAAATGATCAAATGAATCCCAGAGGAACACGTATCTTTGGGCCGGTTGCTCGAGAACTTCGCGACAAAAACTTTATGAAGATCGTCTCTTTAGCCCCCGAAGTTTTGTAATGGCCCGAGAGGAGGATTTAGATGTCAGTCCGCAATTTTAAAAAAGGCGATGAAGTTGTAGTTATCTCCGGTAAAGATAAAAACCGGCGCGGTAAAATCCAAAAGATTTTACCGGAAACTGAGGGAATTATCATCGAAGGTTTAAATTTAGCCAAAAAGCACGCTAAACCGACTAAGGCAAACCCTCAGGGTGGAGTGTTGGATAAAGCTTTACCGCTGAAAACCTCTAAAGTTATGGTAGTATGTACCGGATGTAATCAACCGACTAGGTTACGCAGGGAACGCGCGGTTGACGGCGCTGTTGTAAGAATTTGCCGTAATTGCGGCAAGACTTTGGATTAGTAACGGAGGGAGGTGCGACCAGTGTCGCGGCTTAAACAGAAATACGAGAAAGAAGTAGTGCCCGGTTTAAAAAGCCGATTCGGATATTCGAATGTGATGCAGATCCCTGAGATCAAGAAGGTAATCATCAATATGGGAGTTGGCGATGCTACTCAAGATGCTAAAGCTATTGATTCGGCAGTCAACGATCTCACTGCGATTTCCGGTCAGAAACCGGTAGTGACTAAGGCGAAGAAATCCATCGCCGCCTTTAAGGTCAGGGCCGGAATGCCGATTGGTTGTAAAGTAACCCTTAGGGGCGAAAGAATGTATTATTTTCTTGATAAATTGTTTAATATCGCCCTGCCGAGAATTCGTGATTTCAGAGGAACATCGACGAAATCCTTTGACGGCCGGGGAAATTATACGCTGGGAGTTCGCGATCAATTAATCTTCCCTGAAATCAACTATGATAAAGTAGATAAATTACGGGGAATGGATATTGTGATCGTAACCTCTGCAAAAAATGATGAAGAAGCTTTGGAACTTTTGAAGTTGATGGGAATGCCCTTTAGGGCTTAACCAAAAGGAGGGTTAAAGATGGCGAAAACTTCGATGGTGATCAGATCGAAACGAACTCCCAAATTTACGGTCCGAAGGCATAACCGATGCCAAATTTGCGGTCGGCCTCATGCCTATATGCGTAAATTTGGAATGTGCCGTATTTGTTTCCGTAAATTAGCCCACCGTGGTGAGCTTCCGGGCATAACTAAAGCTAGTTGGTGATTTAAGATTGAATGTTAACTCAGCTTTAGTTTGTGTTGCTGAGTCTCCGTTGATGAAAGGAGGTTTTTCTAAATGGTTATGACTGACCCAATTGCCGATATGTTAACTCGGATTAGAAACGCGACTACCGCTAAAGATAAAACGGTTGAAGTTCCTTTTTCCAAGATCAAGCTTGAATTGGCTAAAATCCTGAAGGAAGAAGGCTATATTCAAGATCAAGAATTTGTTGATGACGGAAAACAAGGAACGATTCGCATTCATTTGAAATATGTCGGAAAAGAAAACGCTATCTCAGGATTGAAACGAATTAGCAAACCCGGTTTGCGTGTTTATGCTCAAAAACATGAAATCCCCAAGGTACTAGGTGGATTAGGAATCGCCGTTCTTTCAACTTCAAAGGGAATTATGACCGATCGTAAAGCCCGGATTGAAGGAGTCGGCGGTGAGGTAATCTGTTATTTGTGGTAGAATTATTATCGGTTAATAGTGATTTTAAAGAAGGATATCGACTTGAAAGAGATAATTGATCACTGCTAACTGCTAGCTGAAAAAGATCGGGGGTGTAATTATGTCTCGTATAGGACGAAAGCCCATTGCCATACCTCAAGGAGTACAAGTGGATATTTTGGGAAATAATGTTAAGGTTAAAGGTCCCAAAGGCGAATTAAACCAAGTTGTGCATCCTGATATGAAGGTATCTTTAAATAATGGTATAATTACAGTTGAACGGCCCACTGACGAGAAGAAACATCGCGCGCTGCATGGATTGACCCGCACTTTAGTTTCGAATATGATCAGCGGTGTTACCAACGGTTATACAAAGGCTTTGGATATTAACGGAGTAGGCTATCGTGCAGCCAAACAAGGGAAAAATTTAGTGCTGACGATTGGGTATTCCCATCCGGTAGAGATTCAACCATTGCCTGGAATTGAGTTCGATGTTCCCGCTCCCAATAAAATTATTGTCAAAGGAATTGACAAACAAATTGTTGGCCAAATGGCGGCAGAAATAAGAGCCGTACGTGAACCCGAGCCTTATAAAGGCAAAGGTATCAAATATGAGTCCGAAGTGATCCGGAGAAAAGCCGGGAAGACCGGTAAGAAATAAGATTCGGGAAGGGAGTGACTAAAGTGTTCCATAAACCCGACCGCCGTGCCGCTAGACTTCGTCGACACGTGCGTTTACGTAAAAAGATTTTCGGAACTGCTGAACGTCCAAGGTTAAGCGTGTTCCGCAGTTTGCATCATATATATGCTCAATTGATTGATGATTCAAACGGAACTACATTGATGGTAGTATCAACCGTTGAACCAGAATTGAGAAGTAAATTAAAGGGTAAATGTGGGAACATTGAGGCAGCCAAGGCCGTTGGTTCTGTTATTGCAGAAAAAGCGATTGCCAAAGGTATTAAACAGGTTGTCTTTGACCGGGGCGGTCAAATTTATCACGGCCGGGTTAAAGCCTTGGCGGAAGCCGCCAGAGAAAGCGGCCTGGAATTTTAGGCAAGGGGTGAATTAAAATGAAACGCATCGACCCTACACAACTTGAATTGACCGAAAAGGTTGTCAATATCAACCGGGTTGCTAAAGTTGTCAAAGGTGGTAGAAGATTTAGTTTCAGCGCGCTGGTGGTAGTTGGTGACGGTAAAGGCCATGTCGGAACCGGCCTCGGTAAAGCCGCTGAAGTTCCGGAAGCCATCCGTAAAGGTATTGAAGATGCCAAAAAAAACCTGATCGAAGTTCCGGTAAAAGGCACTACTATTCCGCATCCAATCGAAGGTAACTTCGGAGCGGGTAAAGTCCTTTTGAAACCTGCCGCACCTGGAACCGGTGTTATTGCCGGAGGGCCAGTTCGTGCTGTTTTAGAATCAGCCGGAATTAGGGATATTCTAACCAAATCACTTGGCTCTTCCAATGCCATTAATGTGGTTAATGCTACGATTACCGGATTAAAAGGTCTTAAAAAAGCTGAAGAAGTGGCTGCGACCCGCGGTAAAACAGTAGAAGAGATCCTCGGTTAGGAGGGGAATTAAATGCCAAGAAAAAAAAGTAACGAGAAAACCATTCAGATTACTTGGAAGCATAGCGCCATCGGACGCAATGAAGTCCAGAAAAAAACGATAAAAGCTCTTGGTTTTAAGAGACTCAATCAAACCATTGAAAAGCCGGATAATGACGCGATCCGTGGTATGGTTAAGTCGGTAGAACATTTAGTAGAAGTAAAAGAGGCGTAGGGGGGTATCCTCTGATGAAATTACATGAATTACAACCTGCCGAAGGGGCAAAAAGATCTCCGAAGCGTGTTGGACGGGGAATAGGCTCCGGCATGGGTAAAACCTCCACCAAAGGGCATAAAGGCCAAAAGGCGCGTTCCGGCGGTGGTAAAGGACCGGCATTTGAAGGCGGCCAAACCCCACTCCAACGTAGATTGCCAAAACGCGGTTTTAATAATAAATTTAAACGCGAATGGGTGGAGGTCAATTTAGAGAAGCTTAACATTTTTGATAATGGGACCGAAGTAACTCCGGAAATCTTGCTGGAAAAGGGAATTATCAAAAAGTTAGCGGACGGAGTTAAGATTTTAGGAAATGGCAAAATCATTAAAAAGTTGACCATTAAGAGTAATGGTTTTAGTAAATCGGCAGTTGAGAAGATCGAAAAAGCTGGCGGTAAAGCAGAGGTGATTTAATTGCTGGAAGCGATTAAAACCGCTTTTAAACTTCCTGATTTAAGAAAGAAAATGCTTTGGACCTTGGCCTTGCTTGGGATTTTTAGGTTGGGGACTCATATCCCTGTCCCGGGGCCATGGGATCCTCGCGGGTTAGCTGACCTTTTCGGCGGCGATAACAATCTTTTCGGCTTATTGGATTTGATGGCCGGAGGCGCCCTCCGAAAGATGTCGGTTTTCGCAATGAGTGTCAATCCTTATATCACATCATCGATTATCATCCAACTTTTGACAATGGTTATTCCGCAACTGGAAGCCTTGGCTAAAGAAGGCCCTGAGGGTCGAAAAGTTATTTCACAATACACCAGATACGGCACAGTGGTTTTAGCCTTGATTCAAGGTTCTGCGATGTCGTTGGGTTTAAGAGGAGCGTTAATTAATCCAAGCACTTGGGACTTTGTCTTAATTATTTCGACTTTAACTGCTGGCTCGGTTTTTTTAATGTGGCTTGGCGAGGTTCTATCCGAACGGGGTATCGGCAACGGTATTTCGATGTTGATTTTTGCCGGTATCGTCGCCAGGATCTTTCCTAGCTCGATCGCTACCTTAAGCACGATTACAGCTAAAGGTATTGGGGTTTCATTCGTTAGCATAATCCTCTTTTTAGCAATAGCGATCTTTATTGTAGCCGGTGTTGTTTTCGTCACTCAAGGCGAACGTAAAATTCCGGTTCAATATGCTAAACGAGTGGTTGGGCGAAGAATGTATGGCGGAGGTTCTACCTTCTTACCGATCAAGGTGAACCAAGCAGGCGTAATTCCCATTATTTTTGCGTCTTCATTATTAGCTTTCCCGCCGACTCTCGGGCAATGGCTGCCTAATACCCATTGGCTGTATAAATTTTTATCAGTCTTTTATCCGGGACGAGGTTTGTATTTGTTTCTTTATGCTTTATTGATCTTTGTATTCACTTATTTCTATACGGCAGTCACCTTTAACCCGTTGGAAGTATC
>JBLNDC010000354.1:0-4129 GCA_050261255.1 Bacteroidota bacterium | reverse complement strand
TGTCGGGACAACCTGAACAACCTCTCCCTCCGGAGTGGTCTCATTCCTAATACCAGTGTAAAACTGCAGTTCATTGCTGGAAGTTACTTTGACATAGAGGGCATCCTTGCCGGTGAACCCCTCCGCTGTCAATTGTTCTTGAATCGCCGCCGCTAATTCTTTTAGATTATCTTTATCATAAGTTCCGTAACTACCCTCTCCTAAAGTAATCGTCTCTTCCTTATCTCCGAGTTTAATTTGGAATGAATTATGAGTAGAATCGATTGTAATCGATCCGGTGCTAAAGTCATTACTCGTCACTTTTGAACGGATCGAAACCGGCGCGCTTGAAGAATTCTGGGCCGCCTGCGCTAGTTTAATCACTTCCAGGTTATAGTTGGTATTCACCGCCGCGGAAGTGGAGGTTGCCGTCACTACTTGATTATTTGAACTGATAACTTTCTTAGTGTTATATGAGGATTGTAGTTTTAAGTTAAAGGCTAAATTCCGCAATTGGCTCAAAGTAGTGTTTAAACTACGATAGATATCTTGTTTCCATAATAAAGTTTGTTGTTGTTGTTTCAAACGGTCCAACGGTTTTCGGGAATATTGCATTATTCTATCTATTGTCGCTTGAGTATCCATACCGGTAGCTAGACCGGGAATACCTAAATCATTAGCCATCTTATTACCTCCCCTTTTCGTCGTTAGTCGCTCTTCGTTCGTCGCTCGTGGGTTAAACTTGCCTTGGTTGAAATTAAATGGGCATAATAAATCCTTTCAAATGCGGTACCAAGAGGCTACTGGAGATTGTTAACGACACTTGTTAATCCATTTCTGTTAATATTACAAGTTCAAGTTAGTATTCAGCAGTTTATATTGGAATATTCAGTATCCATCTGAATTCCCCAATTGAATCACACCCACACGCGAAACGCGGAACCCGTAACGAGTAACTGTAATTTGGTTAAAAGGAAGAAAGGAGATGCTTAGATCTTTTTGTCGATCAAAACTCCAAGCATCTCATACATTTTTTGGAGCATATTCAGGATTTCTTCCGGCGGGAATTGGCGAATCACTTCCTTGGTGTCTTTATCGATCACTTTAACCACTTCACGGTTGGTCTTCTCGTCAATGGAATATTCAAACCCAATATTCGCTTTTTCAAATCCTTCTTTGACTTTGTCTAAAGCCTGTTGTAACTGCTCTTCTGTGGGTTTTGATTGAATATTTTCCTGACTTTGACTCGATGCTTCGTTATTACCCGCCAGCTTCCCTGCTGCTGCGGTATTTCCCGTGGGATTTACCGGAGAGATCGGATCGATTCTCATATCGGTCACCTCCATGTAAAGATTCTTTTAATTACTGGTTTTACTATTGTTTTCGGAAAATTTTAGGTAAATATTAATAGGCTTTTTTGCCTAATTTAACTACCCTGGAAGGAAGAAAAACAAGCTGTAGAGGTTTGTAAAAAGAATGTAAATATTTTTCGAAAAATAGAAGTCGGAAATACAGGAGGAGTAAGTACAGTGCTTTTTAATAACGCAACAAAGCTAATAATTCATTACTTTAAATTCTATTGTCAAATTTTAATTATCAATTATCAATTGTTAATTGTCAATTGGTAACTATCAGCTTAAAAATCCTACCCAATCATCTCCCAACTTAGCGGTGTCCCCCGCTTGACGTCCCGGTTGATTCTCTTGCCTAAAACCGTTTCATAATATTTGGGCGGCAAGCCCAATCCCGGCCGAATCGCCCGGATATTTTCCGAAGTTAATAATGCGCCGGCAGTCAAATCCCGGGTAATATATAGTGACCGGCGGTGTTTTAATGAAGCTTTCTCACTGTTAGTCGGCCCGTAAGCGATTTCTCCCAACGACTGCCAAGCCCGTTCGCTTTCCTTAACCAATAATCCCATCTCTTCCGGCTCCATCGAAAATGCTGCGTCAACCCCGCCTTCCGCCCGTGATAAGGTAAAATGTTTTTCAATCACTGTTGCGCCTAAAGCGACAGACGCCAAAGCAGTCCCGAGCCCCAGAGTATGGTCGGAAATTCCGACCTCGCAACCGAAGAGTTCCCGGAGATGGGGCAGGGTCCGGAGATTGGAGTTTTGAGGTGAGGCCGGGTAGGTACTGGTGCATTTTAATAAAATAATTTCCGGACATCCGTTTTCCCGAAGAGTCCGCACCGATTCATCCAGCTCAGCTATGGTGGCCATGCCGGTCGAAACGAATACCGGTTTCCCGGTAGCCGCGACCTTTTTAAGGAGCGGCAGATCAGTATTTTCGAAGGCGGCGATCTTATAACAAGGGACATTTAATGATTCCAAAAAATCAACCGCGGTCGAGTCAAAAGGAGTGCTAAATCCGATGATTCCCAACTCCCGGCAACGGTCAAAGATCGTTTGGTGCCACTCCCAAGGGGTATATGCTTGTTGATAAAGTTTATATAAAGAAGTCCCCTGCCACAGATTATTAGGATCATCGATGAAAAATTCGCCTTCGTCCAAATCCAAAGTCATGGTCTCGGCGGTGTAAGTTTGAAGTTTGAGTGCCCGGACACCCGCACGAGCAGCGGCTTCCACGATCGCCAAGGCCCGTTCGAGAGAATGACTGTGATTGCCGGATATTTCAGCGATGATTAAAGGAGGTTGGTTTTGGTCGATTATAAATTGACTTATGTTAATCGGTTGCATCATACACCATCTCTTTCATCAAATAAATCATGCCTCCGTCTAATAAGTGTTTATATATGATTCAGTTGATCCTCGTCTAGCTCCCCTAATGAACTGATTTGATGGGCGGCTTCATAGTCATTACCTAATACAAGTTTCCGGTATTGGCCTTGCAGTACTCTGATGGTTTTAAAACCCAATGGCTTAATCCCGACGAAGTCCTTATGAGGATTATCGGCAATGTAGACGACTTCCTTTGGGTTAACCTTTTCCCGTTCACAGATCTTAACAAAGCAATATGGTGATGGCTTAGCGTTCTTAATGCCATAACGGTGGGTAATGTAACAATATTTAACTCGCTTATCCAAACCAAGTGCCTTGATTTTATTATTTTGAACCACTTTGTTACCGTCAGTGACTATGTATAAAGGGTAATGGCGAAAACGTTCGAGGCAAGCGTCGGCTTCTGGGTAAAGTTTGATCTCCGGTTGATGTAGGCGGTAAGTGGAAACGCACTTGCGGACCAAATTTTTTTTAAAGATTCCGTGATGGATCAGTAAATCGTCGAAGATCCGGCCCCGGCCGGATGAGAGTTTTCGGAGCATGAAATCCAACCCGTTTTGGACAGGAATAGAATATTGTTCGTTTAAATAATAAGCTACCGCCCTAAAACCGCTTTTGACGAAGGTCAACTCTTCATAAAGAGTGTCATCTAGATCGAAAACTAATATCATATATGTTTCCTCTACTATTATTTTTGACCACGAAGAAGACGAAGCCGAGGGGAAGGGTTGGTTCATTTCCTAAAGTTTTTTCCATCCTTCTTCGTGACCTTCGTGCGCTTCGTGGTTAAAAGGATCTTGTTTTTGATTATTTAAAAAGTTTTATAAAACAAATCGATTTAGACCATCTTTCAAACGTTCCACATTAAAGTTAATCAGTAAGCCTACAGGAATTTTAGCCAATTTCATATAGGTAAGAAGTTGTGCTTCATGTACCCCCAGTGTTTCTTCAACTGCTTTGATCTCTATAATTAATTCACTTTCCACTAAAAGATCAATTCGATATCCGCAATCGAGCCTGACTCCTTTATATTCCACCGGAAGTGGTTTCTCAATTTCAAACTTAATCCCTTTAATAGAAAACTCATGTGCCAAACATTGCGTATATGCCGATTCAAGCAACCCAGGTCCCAAATGACGATGAACCTCGATCGCACAACCGATAACTTTATTTGATAAGGCATCAAATTCCATCTTCTTGCTCCTTTAGTTCTCCTTCGTAATCATCGTGTTTAATGTTCTTTATTAATTTTTTCTACCACGAAGAACACGAAGACGGGGGAAGGGGATTATAATATCCGAAGTTTTTTCCATCTTTCTTCGTGACCTACGTGCGCTTCGTGGTTAAGAGTGGTTTTGCTAAATCAACTTTTTTGAGAGAATGGACTTATCTTCCGTTTTTATAAAAACC
>JBLNDC010000353.1:0-6752 GCA_050261255.1 Bacteroidota bacterium | reverse complement strand
GGCCTTCGAATACTCTCCGTTATTTCCGGAACGGGTTAATGTGGAGTTCGTAACGGTAATTAATAAGAATACAATCAAAATGCGGGTTTGGGAACGGGGAAACGGCGAGACCCTGGCGGCCGGGACCAGCGCCTGCGCGGCCGCGGTGGCAGCGGTGCTGAACGGCTATTGTAACAAGAATGAATACATCACGGTCAAACTCAAAGGCGGCGACTTGGTGGTGAAATATACGGATGAAACCGTCTTTATGACCGGAAAGCCGGAAGAGGTCTTTGACGGGGTCGTGAGGGTCTGAAGGCGATCCCTCGCCCCAAAAAGGGAAACCACCATGCTCCAAGGTCTATAATACAACTGAGCTATAAAGCTCGAATGATTTTGTCGCCCACCCCGGCCTGCCGGGGCACATGAAAGGATGAAAATATTAGTAATTTACCGGAACCGCTAATGAACACTAATAAACGCGGATAAAACCTTAAGATACAATTAGCGTTTATTCGCGTGTATTGGCGGTTAAATTTTTAATCCGTGTTTTATATTCCGAGTAGATCCCATGCCTGATTGAGCGCAAGTGAAAACAATAGTCTCCTTTGAATTAGCCCTCATTCCCGGCTCCTGACTCCTCACTCCTGACCCCTGCTTCCTGTATTTTAAGGATTAATCCTAACCTGATATGCTCTTAACCAATAATCTACTTGAATAAAATAAGCCAAGAGCTGAGGGGCGTTCATCAGTTGCCCGAACCAGGGAAAGTCGGTGGCGACCGTTACTGTTGCGGCGAAATTCCGGATGGCGGGTTGGTTAATCAAAGGGAGTAAGGGAGAGCCTTTGTCATCCAGAATGCGGATAATGCCGTTACGAACTGCTTCGAGGTAAGCGGGATGATGGGTTTTGGGATAGGGGCTCTTTTTGCGCCAGAGGACGGCTTCGGGCAGGACCCCTTCCAAAGCCTTGCGGAAGAGGCCCTTCTCTCTGTTTTGGCAGTATTTATGCTCCCAAGGGATATTCCAGAGATAGTCAACCAGGCGATGATCGGTAAAGGGAACCCGCAGTTCCAAGCCGGTAGCCATGCTCATGCGATCTTTCCGATCTAAAAGGATAGGCATCCAACGGGTGAGATTCAGATAAAACATCTCCCGCATTTGGGCGTCAAACGGAGTATCCCCGTCAAAGCGGGGAACTTCGGCCAAGGCTTCCCGGAAACGTTCCGCCAAGTATTCTTGGGGGCGGATTAGCTCCAACAATTCGGGGGAATAAAGCCGGAAACGTTCCTCAGTCCCTCGCATCCAAGGAAAGGTCTCCAGCGTGCCGGATTGCCGCCGGTAGAACCAAGGATATCCTCCAAACACTTCATCCGCGCCTTCTCCGGACAAGGCGACCGTCGCCTGTTTTTTTATTTCCCGGCTGAAAAGATACAAGGAAGAATCGACATCGGTCATTCCCGGTAAATCCCGGCCTAAAACGGCGGGGAATAAAGAATCCGCTAATTGAGGGGTATCGATCAAAAAGGAATAATGTTTGGTCTGAAAGGCGTCGGAAACGATCTTTACCCAAGGGGCGTCGGGATTAGGTTGGAATTCATTGGTCCGAAAGTATTTTTCGTTGTCCACGTAATCTACGGAAAAAGTTCTTAAGGGCGCTTTTCCTTCCCCTCGATAATGATCCGCGGTAATGGCCGTAATGGCGCTGGAGTCCAATCCGCCCGATAAAAGAACGCAGAGCGGGACATCGGAGACCAACTGACGTTTGACGGCATCCAGTACTAAGTCTCGGACCGAGGCTACGGTCTCCGCGAAAGACTCCTGATGTTCGCTGCTTACCAAAGACCAATATTGCTTAATCCGGACCCCGTTGCGGTCAACCGCCATGCAGTATCCTGGCTTTAACTCCCCAATCCCGGCAAAAACCCCATGGCCGGGAGTGCGGGCGGGACCCATGACGAAAATCTCCGCTAACCCCTCCCGGTTAATGGTTGGTGAAACAAGGGGATGAGCGAGAAGGGCCTTGATCTCCGAGGCAAAGAGGAAAGAACCTCCCTGTTGACTATAGAATAGAGGTTTGACTCCGATGCGGTCCCGGGCTAAAAACAAGCGTTTCTTTTGCCCATCCCAGACAGCGAAGGCAAAAATGCCGTTGAACTTTTGGAGACAACTTTCACCCCATTCGAGATAAGCTTGGAGCAATACTTCCGTGTCGGACCACCCCTCAAAAGTATGGCCTCGGGCGATTAACTCCTGGCGGATATCTTCAGTATTATATAGTTCTCCGTTATAGACCAGCACATAAGTGCCGTTCCTCCTTTGGCGAACCATCGGTTGGCGCCCGCCTTGGGGGTCCACCACCACCAGCCGGCGATGGCCGAGGGCGGCATGCTCGGAAAACCAATATCCTTCCGCATCCGGACCTCGGGGGGCCAGTCGATCGGTCATCGCCTTGATGACGGCCCGTTCATGGGTAAGGTCCCGTGTAAAATCAATCCAACCGGCAATGCCACACATTTGTTTTACCTCCACTTTACAAATAAAAAGCGCCTTGGATGTTAAATAGCTTTTGAAAACAGCTTTTTAACCCAAGGACGCCTTTGTCCTAAGATTTGTTGTTAAGTTATTATATGCGAGAGACAAGGTAGACGGAACTAGTCTGTTTAAAGTGTAAATTGTAAAGGGGAAAGTGTAAAAACCTTAAGTTAATTCTGAACCAAGAAAACGTCAAGCGCCTGGGGCTTTCTCACGCGCGTCCAACTTCGTCCAGGGGATGGCCGGTCATTACCGCTTCACCCCTTTTTCCCCTCTCTTTTGGGAATATATGTTAGAAAACATCCTAGGAGAGGGGAAACGGGCTATGCCATAGATGCCTGCCGCCTCTGACCTCGAACCTCGCAATAGCTCCGTGTGAAGTTAATTTTTACCCTTTACTCTTTACACTTTCTAATAACTGGGTTTAAATTTCGTGGGTTTCTTGGATGTATTGGATGTAATTGTTAAGTAATACATGGAGTGAGATAGGTTTTGAAGATTATAGATTTGCAGGAAGAAAGATGGAAATGTCGAAGTTTTCATAAAAATAAAAATAATGGTATAGTTAACTTTGATTAAGAAAAATAGAGAAAATGGTTGCTTGAGGTGAAACTCGAATGAATAGAAGACCATATTTTAGAAATTCCATTATTGAACTTGAAAAGATCTTTGAAGAATCAAAAAATGATATTAAGATCCTTGAAGCATTACATTATGAACTTGAGTTTCGTAAAACTAATCGAGCAAAACAGCTTCATTTAAAAATTGAAAAGTTAGTTAATACTCAAGAACCTAAAATTAATAATAATTCGAATCAGCAAAGAAAAAATGTTGTCATAAAGCATGAATACGAACCAATAAAAGATTTGAAATCATCAAAATCAGTAATAAAAGTTAAAGAAAATGTTGTTGAGTATCAAGTCCCAATAAACGATGAAGCTGTGACTGTTGACGAACAAATTTTAATAAATGAACCGGATTATCAACAATTTAGTCCAGATAAAGAAGAACTTATAGAAGAGTTAAATGTTAATGAGTTTTCAAGTCCAAACAGATTTAGACATGTGAAATCCTCTTTAGTAACAGAAATGCAATTTTTAAATCCCGGTCCCGATCCAATCCTGGCCGCTTGGCTAACACTGGAAGTACTTACTCCTCAGCCACTCCCAAATATTCAAGAACTAGAGGCAATGCATCGAAAGTTAATTCGTTTGGAAGATATTCCTGAGCCTTGGAAAGATAAGCGTTTAGGCAGACGAGGCATTGAGACGGCTGTTTATTGGATGATTTATTTGGGCGAGTTGAATTTATCAAAGACACTTCAATCGATACTTAAATTATATCCGGATGAGAATAACGATGAGCGTGATATTAATCAGGGGAATACTACTCTGGCAGTTATAGTACTTGACTCTCATGGTCGTCCGATAGAGGATAGAGTGTTCTTATCTAGTTTCGCTTGGGGTTATGGAAAGGTAAGAGCTGGTCAATTAAAAGAATTAGCTTCATTTGTAAGTGCGGAAGCAAACATAAAGTCTGCAATTAAAAGATTATTAATCAGACAAGATGAAGATGGGAAAATTCTGCCGATTGAATTTTCCGATATTGAAAGAATAACCGATTGGCTGATTAATGAGTTGAATTTACCAGAAGATGAAGTCATCAGGCCCGGTGTAGCAATCAGAGTGCCTCAATATAGTTGGTATCAAGAAGCGCCGGAACCGGAATTGCTGAACAGCTTCTTTATCGAGGATTTAGTTCGGGTTCGCTTTGCTTTTAACGAACGCAAGGTTGGCAAAGGGCTTTTAGCATACATGTGTCTAAATCTTCCTAAAGCTTGGCAGGATGTAGTAGCAGATCAAGATCTTCTTAAAGAAACACTTGCTCCAGAAAGGATGCCACTGATTCGTTGGCCGGGGCCAGGACGTTATCCGCTTTATATGATGCAACAAGCAGCTATTAATCATTCCGTAAAAGAATTGGTTAATGACGGTTTGGTTGGGATTAATGGACCACCTGGTACTGGAAAAACCACATTACTCCGTGATATTGTAGCTAAAGTTGTTTTGGATCGCGCTATGGCAATGGTAAAGTTTGATAACCCGGAAACAGCATTTAAACATATTGGAAGTATGAAAACCGGTCGGGCCTATACTCATCTTTATAAATTGGATGATAGTTTACTGGGACATGAAATTGTAGTTGCATCTTCAAATAATAAAGCGGTAGAAAATATTAGTCGTGATATACCCAATTCTAAGGCAATTGCTAATGACTTTAACCCGCCTTTGCGTTATTTTCAAGCTATTTCGGATAATCTTGCCGCAATTGATGAAGAGGTTAACAATGGTGAAACTTGGGGTCTTGTAGCGGCAGTGCTTGGTAACTCAGCAAACCGGAATGCATTTGTGAAATCATTTTGGTGGGATAAAGAGCGGGGGATGGCTACATATTTAGGGGCGATTACCGGAACAAATTCAGGAAATGGTGATGGCATTGATGAAGATGATAATCAACCATCCAACCCGATTATACTGGAACTAGAGAAGCCACCTTCGAACCCAATAGAAGCTCTGGAGCGGTGGAACATTGCCCGGAAAGATTTTAATGCCAAACTTAAAAAAGTACAAGGGCTTCAAAAGAAAGCCCAAAAAGTTTATGATGCGGTTATTCGAAAGGATGAATTGGCTAAACGCGCGGAACAAGCATTAATTTCTCTGGCTATGGCAAGACAAGAATTAGAATTAGCTGAAGAAAAACTGAATATTGCCGGTTTTAATTATAAAAATGCAATCGAAGCCGAGAAAAAGGCAGTAGAGGACCGTTCTGCTTTTGATCGGATGCGTCCCGGTTTTTTTGCTAGGTTATTTTATCTGCGGTCTTATCGTGATTGGGTTAAACAGATGGCTGTACTAATGGAATCAGTAAATAAAGGCCGGGAGCAAGTAAAACAGAGTTCAATTGCTTTAAATCAAGCTCAAAACGCTTTTAATACTGCTAAAGGAAAAGTGGCTCGTTGTGAACAAGAGAAGTTATCAGTAGCTCAAGAATTAGATGACACCCTAAGCATAATTAGTGAAGGTAGAAAATTAATGGGTGCTAATTTGGCCGATGAATCTTATTGGTCTTGTGATGACGAAAAAATACAAATTGGGTCTCCGTGGATCTTTCCAGAGTTGCAACGTGCCCGAGACGATTTATTTGGAGCAGCTTTTGCGCTTCATCGGGCTTTTATTGATGGAGCGGCGAAATGTATGCGACATAATTTACGGGCTGTTCTAGAAGTAATGAAAGGAAGAGCCTTATCGGATACTCAAGAATTAGCCAGAAGGTCATTATGGGGGAGTTTATTTTTAGTTATACCAGTTGTATCAACAACTTTCGCCTCAACATCAAGACTTTTCGGTAAATTAGGCGCAGAAGAATTAGGCTGGTTACTAATTGATGAAGCTGGACAAGCGACTCCTCAGGCGGCGGTAGGTGCCATATGGCGGGCAAAAAGAGTTGTTGTCATAGGTGACCCGCTTCAAATAGAACCGGTAGTGACTATCCCGACTAAATTGATAAATACGATCTTTTCACAGTTTGGAGTATCTACTGATGAATGGGCGGCCCCTTTAGTATCAGCCCAATCATTAGCTGATCGGGTCAGTTGGTTTGGGACTTCGATTTGTAATGCGGACGGGGATATATGGGTCGGTTCCCCGTTACGGGTGCATCGCCGTTGTGAACAGCCGATGTTTTCAATATCCAATTATATAGCTTATAACGGTCTCATGGTTTACGGGACTCCTAAAGGAACATCAGCGATAGGAGATATTTTGGGACCAAGCGCTTGGATAAATGTTGAAGGTAGCGCAGAGGGAAAATGGTCGGAGGATGAGGGAAAGGTTGTTATTAAATTGCTTGAGCAACTTTTTGCCTCTGGAATCAAAGAGCCGGATATTTTCTTTATTACCCCTTTTAGAATCGTTTCATATAAATTACGGGAGATGATTCGGAATAACCGCCAGATTTCCAAGCTGCTGCCTCAAAAAGCCTGGGAATGGACAAATGATAGAGTTGGTACTATTCATACTTTCCAAGGAAAAGAAGCAGATACAGTGGTTCTTGTTCTTGGCGCACCAATGGAATCATCTGCTGGAGCGCGTCATTGGGCGGGAGGTTCGCCTAATTTGCTTAATGTGGCGGTGACTAGGGCTAAACGGCGGATTTATGTGGTTGGGAATTATCAGGCGT
>JBLNDC010000352.1:0-7224 GCA_050261255.1 Bacteroidota bacterium | reverse complement strand
CAATACTTCCCAGGTATAACTTACACCGTCAAAAATATTCGGAGCGATGGAATGAGCCTGATTAAACAGACTTTTAGCATACAACAGTGAATTAATGGGTTTCACTCCTTTATCACAATTAACTCTGTATAATCCGGTTCGGACTCTCTTCTATTTATTTCATTTAATTTTAATTTCTCCTTCTTTGAATTGTATTAAAATGATAAATTTTAGCGTAGAAAGACTTTTATCATTCAACTTTACTCGAACAGACCACCAAGCGTTGTTCTTAGAGTGTATACAGTGTGTCTAAATTTCGTTATAGGAATTTTCTAGGTATTCGCCCACCCCGGCTAGCCGGGGCACGTTAAAGGATGAAAATAGTTCTTTAAATCGTGCTCGTGCTCAGCGAAGCGGTACTCGTAATCGGAATCCTTTTGTTGTCACAACCTTTACTCAATCGTTTTTCCGATTACGATTACGATTACGAGCACGAGCACGGTAATAAGCATTTTCGAGGTAGGTTAAAATGATTATCCGTTTTCTATCCCATGTATTTCCGTTAGTCTCAAAAGAGCTCGAACACTGGATTGCCAAGGCCGAACAAATACCTGATCCGGAATTGCGGGTTCAAGCCTTAGCTAGTATCCGATCAAAAAAGTTTCACGCTCAGGGGGGCAGTATCTATGCCCTCTACCCGCAAAACGATTTACCAGGCGCCGTCCGGTTTATTGTCGCCCTCCAGACCATCAGCGATTACCTGGACAACCTTTGCGACCGGGCCGGGGTTATGGATGAAACCGCCTTTTCCCAGCTTCACCTGGCGATGGGAGACGCTATCGATCCGGCGCGCCGCCTCGCCGATTATTATCGCTATTATCCCTTTAAAAACGACCGGGGTTATCTGGAACAATTAGTGACAACCTGCCGCCAACAATTAAAGCGGCAACCTTCTTACCATCTGGTTATGCCGGAAATCGCCAAATATGTGAAACACTATTCCGAATTACAATCTTATAAGCATTTAACTTTGAAAAAACGGGAAAATCGTTTAAGAGTATGGGCGCAGCAAAACCTGGATCCGACAAACCCCATCTTTTGGTGGGAATATGCGGCGGCCACCGGCTCAACTTTGGGTATATTTCTCCTTTACGCCGCTTCCGCCAACCCGACATTAAAGCCCCGGTTGGTTACGGCTATCGACCGGGCTTATTTCCCTTGGGTCACCGGCCTGCATATCCTGTTGGACTACTTCATTGACGCCAGGGAAGATTCGGAGATGGGGGATTATAATTTTACTTCAAATTACCGCAATAGTTCGGAGTGCCGGGATCGACTGGCCTATTTCCTTAACCAATCAATCCGCGCTTGCCAAGAGTTACCCAATCCATCTTTTCATCTTACTATAATTCGCGGCCTGTTAGCAATGTATCTTTCGGATCCCAAAGCACTAAATCCCGAAAATAAAGCCCTCAGTCTGGAGCTAGTTCGCTACGCCGGCGCAAAGTGCCGGCTGTACCACCATTGTTGTAAATTACTAAGAAAGCTCAAGGTAATCTAATGGTTTATCGAAATTTACCTAAACTGCTTCCTGAATCCACTACCAATTCTGACTCCCGTCTTCTGACTCCTCTCAAAAATCAATTGGCCCTGGCTTGAAGCATATACGTAAGATTCTCCAAAAATTCCCGGGCTGGACTTTCGGCGAAGCTCTTTAACCTAATACGGGCTTCTTCAAGATGGGATACTCCAACAGCAAAGGCTCGGCGCATTATTCCGCCTTCTTTTATTGCCGCTTCTATCTCCCTTAAAACCCCTAAATTCAAATTTTCTGCTTTGAACTTTTCCATCAGCCATTCTCGATATAGAGGAACTTCCATTAATAAAATAATCGGCAATGTCAGATTACCCTTGATCAAATCGGTATATTTCGGTTTACCCATCTTACTCTCGTCACCGCACAAATCCAAGATGTCGTCGATTATCTGAAAAGCCAACCCTAGATTCAATCCGAAAAGGCCGATCGAGGCCGCTTCTAGTTCCGTAGCTCCTGAAACCAAAGCCCCCGCCTTACATGAAGCTTCCAATAGGACTGCGGTTTTTTTGGTAATTCGGTCATAGTAACGTTCCAGACTTACCTTGGAATTAAACTGGTCCCCTTCTTGCAAAATTTCCCCCTGACACATGTCTTGAATTGCCCGAACCATGATTCCAAGGGGTTTAACCAATCCGCTATCCGCCAGCACTCCAAAAGCCTTGGCAAAAAGGTAATCGCCGCCAAGCACCGCCCGGTGATTGCCCCACTGTTTTTGGACCGTAGGCCGGTTCCGCCTGAGTTCGGCTCCGTCAATTAGATCATCATGGATTAAAGAAGCCATATGAATCAATTCAACCGCTACCGCCGTTCGCTTTAAGGCTTCCGATTCCGGTCCGAACATTAAGCCGCTGTACCAAACCAATAAGGGCCGAACCCTTTTGCCGCCGGCGTTTAAAATGTGGAAGCAAATATCCCGGACTGCTCCTTGGCTATCTTCGATCGCCTCAACTATTTCCGCCTCAATCATCGCTGTACTGGCGAAGGAAGAAGCCTCCAAGACAACACTTTGAAATTCGTGAGAGTATTCAGTCATAGATTTTTGAACCTGATCCTTATCTTAGTAATCTAATAATAGACTTCCCAAAAATCCAAGGGTTTATCATCTACATCAAAATCCATTTTACTAACGACATCACCCTGCCTTTTTTGTAATCCCTTAATAAAATGAATCCAATTGAAAACCTTCGATTATCAATCCGGCCCAAATGCAATAGTTATCGCCTAATAAAACTTGTTGCAAAGTATTTTAAAACCAAATTTATATAACTTTACACTATGGGTAAGGTTGAGATATAATTGTGATATCAATGTAACAGGGGGTGTTTTTTTTTGAAAAAATTTCTTAGTTTCGCTTTAGTCTTATCATTAATCCTGGTAATGTTTTCGGGTTGTCTCCAGTCCAAAAAAACGCTAAATGTAGGGACCGATGCTACATATGAGCCTTTTGAAAGCATCGATGAATCCGGTAATTATGTTGGTTTCGATATGGAATTGATTAAAATGGTCGCCGACGAAATGAAAATGGAACTGAAACTCCAAAATGTCAACTGGGATGGAATTATCCCGGGATTGATCAACGGCAATTACGACTGTTTAATCTCAGCAATGACCATTACTGAGGAACGTCAAAAACAAATTAGTTTCTCCGACCCCTATTTCTCAATCAAACAAGTAATCGTTGTCAAAGAGGAGAATGACCAAATTAAAACTCCCGCTGATCTAACCGGTAAAACCGTTACTGCTCAAATCGGCACTACCGGTGACCTTTACGCCTCCAAAATTCAGGGTGTGAAAATGAAACGTTTTGATACCAACCCTCAGGCAGTGCAAGAATTGCTCAACAACAATGCCGACGCCGCTGTAATGGATGATCTAGTGGCTTCCGAGGCAATCAGCAAAAATTCCGGCCTTAAAATGATTGAAATTATCGATGCTGAAGTCGAAAACTACGGGATCGGCGTCAAGAAAGAAAACACCGAGTTGCTGGAAAAGATCAATAAAGCTTTAGACACCTTAAAGAATAATGGCAAACTAGCCGAACTGACCCAGAAGTATAAACCAGCAAATTAACTGGAATTGAAAATACGGTCAAATGGCGCAATAACGCCATTTGACCGTATTGTTTTTACCAGGTAAAAAAAGGAATGTTTATCGTGAAACAATATTATTGCCTAAATTTTGGAATTTTATTCCTACTGTTGGGAATTTCATCATTTTTTTTAAGCGCTCCGGTTCAAGCCGGTGATTTAATCATTAATTCCAATCCCTCCGGCGCTGAAATCTGGTTGGACGGTGTTAATACAAAAAAATTAACCCCCGCCACTATTTCGGAAATTGATGAAGGCTCACATCTGATCGAACTTCGCAACCTTCCTCATTACCGAAAAGAAAAACGAGTTTTAACAGTTAAACCGGGAAGCAATACTGTTACAATCAATATCCCGGAAACTTCCCTGTATTATATGTGGCTAAGTCTACCCGCTCTATTACTGGGGGCGTTAATGACCCTTTTCTTAACCGTGGTCGCCGTATTCAACGGGATCCTCATTGGGACCTTCACCGGAGTAGCCCGGGTGATTCATAGTAAGATTATCAATTTATGTGCCGGTATTTATGTCGACTTTATTCGCGGCACCCCGCTTTTAGTCCAGATCTTTATGATTCATTTCGGTTCTCCGCCCCTTTTAGGGATGCTTTTTAATAATGGACAACCTATTCCTTTGAATCCATTTTTATCGGCGCTGCTAGCCTTGAGTATCAACAGCGGCGCTTATGTGGCCGAGATCATTCGCGCCGGTATTCAATCAATCGATAAAGGCCAGATGGAAGCAGCCCGCTCCCTGGGAATGACTTACCGCCAGTCGATGCGCCATATAATCCTTCCTCAAGCTTTGAAACGGGTCATTCCGCCGCTGGGCAATGAGTTTATCGCCATGCTTAAAGACTCATCGTTGGTCTCGGTCATCGGAATGGAGGAGCTAGTCAGGAAAGCCCAGGTCATTGTCACCCGTTCCTATCGGCCGACCGAAACCTGGCTCGAAGTTGGCCTGCTCTTTCTCGTAATGACTATACCCTTTACCAGAATTGTCGCCCAACTAGAGAGGAGGTTGAAAGTCAATGATTAAAGTCGAAAATCTCCACAAACGCTTTCATCACCTTCATGTTTTAAGAGGAGTCAATATTCATGTACAGCCGGGCGAAGTGATTTGCCTGATCGGGCCTAGCGGTTCCGGGAAGAGCACTTTCTTGCGTTGCTTAAATTTATTGGAAAAGCCTTCCGAAGGTCATATCTATATTGAAAACATCGAAGTGACCGATCACTCCCGGATTGATGTCAATGAAGTCCGGGCTGAAGTGGGAATGGTTTTTCAAAGATTCAATTTATTCCCTCATAAGACTGCCCTGGAGAACATTACTTTAGCTCCGATCAATGTGCGAGGGCTTTCGCAAGATGAAGCGGTCTCTAGGGCCTATCAACTGCTTGACCGGGTTGGACTGCGCCATAAAGCCGATGTCTATCCCGAACAGTTATCCGGCGGTCAGCAACAAAGGATTGCTATCGCCCGGGCCTTGGCAATGCGCCCCAAGGTAATGCTCTTCGACGAGCCGACCTCAGCTTTGGATCCGGAAATGATCCAAGAAGTATTGGATGTCATGAAGGGTTTAGCTCGGGAAGGAATGACGATGTTAGTGGTCACCCATGAGATGGGTTTCGCTAAAGAAGTGGCCCACCGGGTTTTATTCATGGATGAAGGCGAGATCATCGAGGAAGGGACGCCGGAGCGACTCTTTTCCAATCCCGAAAACGAACGGACCAAACAATTTTTAAGTAAAATACTTTAATAGTCGCCCACCCCGGCCCGCCGGGGCGCATTAAAGGATGAAAATAAGATATTCACCACGAAGGTCATGACTTCGCTTATAGCCATCATGGCCGCTTCACCCTGTGTCATCCAGACACCACGGAAGGACACGAAGGGGAACGGAAGAATAGATTTTCTTTCCCCCGTCTTGGCGCTCTTCGTGGTGGTAATGTTTTAAAGTATTCAACGTAATTCTTATGGTTTGAAGTATTTTTTGAGTAGGATTTGACTAAACTTGAATCAAAATAACTCTTCTTTCAGCGGGTAAGATCTTAATAGTTGTCATATAATCTAAATAGGGTGAAAATGAACTTCCACGAAGGACATGAAGGCCGGGGAAGGAAAGCGCTTTAATATTTATTTCAAATTGTTCCTTCGTGTTCTTCGTGCTCTTCGTGGTTGTTAATGATTGCCGAAATTCATATATTTCCCAATCCTGAACTAACTTATAATCATAATTTTCGATGTACCCCCCGCCCCGGGTAACGGGATTATCGAAAATGAGGAGGAAAATTCGTGCGCATCATTCTCACCGGTGGAGGCACCGCCGGCCATATTACTCCGAACATTGCCTTAATCCCCGAATTAAAAAAAGACGGTTTTGAAGTTCATTATATCGGGACTAAAGACGGTATGGAACGCCAATTAATCGAACCTCTTGGAATCCCGTATCATCCGGTCCATGCCGGGAAACTTCGCCGCTACTTAAATTTCAAGAACATAACCGATCTTTTCCAAATAACCAGGGGCTTTATCGAATCGCTGGCGATCGTCGCCAAAATAAAACCGAATGTGGTGTTTAGCAAAGGCGGTTTCGTTTCCTCCCCCGTAGTTTGGGCTGCGTGGCTCAACCGGATCCCGGTGGTGATCCATGAATCCGATATTACGCCGGGCTTGGCCAATAAATTATCGATTCCATTTGCGAGCAAAATTTGTTATACCTTTCCCGAGACCCAAAAATACCTCCCTCCCGCGAAAGGCGTCTTTACCGGGTTGCCGGTGCGAGAAAGCTTGCTGCGGGGAGACGCCGCTACCGGAAAACGGCTTTGCGGTTTCACCGGCAATAAGCCGGTGCTGATGATTATCGGCGGCAGTCAAGGTTCTGAAATCCTGAACAAATCCATCCGAGGCCTTTTAGGCGAAATTAACCAAAAGTACGATCTCTGTCATATTTGCGGCCAAAACGGAGTCGAACCTAGCCTGAACCAAATTGGAGGCTATAAACAGTTTGACTATGTCAATGAGGAACTCCCTCATTTATTGGCCATGGCTGATTTGGTCGTCTCACGGGCCGGGGCGACCACCCTTTTTGAGCTTTTAGCTTTAAAAAAGCCTCATCTGTTAATCCCCTTGTCCAAACAGGCCAGCCGCGGCGACCAGATCCTTAATGCCCGCTCCTTTGAAAGGCAAGGATTTAGCAAGGTTTTGCCTGAAGAAAGCTTAAACCCGGAAGCGTTGCTCAATAACATTAATTCACTTTACGATTCCAGGGATGAATATATCGCAGCCATGAACGGCAGCCAAATTGATAATGGAATTCAGACTGTGATCTCCACTATTAAAATGGCGGCCAAATCAAAAAAATGCCGCTAACGGTCACTAAGAGGATCAAATATCGGTCGAAAGTAAAGAGGGTAGGCAATGGGCCTACCCTCTTCATTATTTATTATTAAACATCCGGTTACTCATTGATTCGTTGAATTAAGGATTACCTTTACCAATTCCCACATAGTTTTTTAGATTTAATGACTATCCAGTTAAGTCAGGAACCTCTTGAATAAACCA
>JBLNDC010000351.1:0-17195 GCA_050261255.1 Bacteroidota bacterium | reverse complement strand
ATCATCTTCCAAGGAGTTTTCCCATGTCATACTGGCTCGCCAAAACCGAACCTGAAACTTACAGTTACGCCGACCTGGTCCGGCTGGGCCGGGACCGTTGGAACGGCGTCAAAAACCCGGTTGCTTTGAAACACTTAAAAAACATGCAACCGGGGGATTTGGTCTTTATTTATCATACTGGCAAGCAAAAAGCCATTATCGGAGTGGCCAAAGTGGTTTCCCCGCCATATCCGGATCCGGAACTAAATAACCCACGTTTTATAGTAGTTGACTTGCAACCGGAATACCTGTTACCCCAACCAGTGACTTTGAAAGAGATCAGAGCCAATCCCGCATTTGAAGACTGGGTTTTAGTCCATCAACCTCGTCTCTCCGTGATGCCGGTCTCTCGGGAGCATTGGGAATTGGTTCATAAGTTAAGCGCAGCAACGAAACCTTAGCCTCTTGGCACGGCAATTAAAGCGATGGCCCCCGGGCCGACATGCGTACCCAGCACCGGGCCTGCCTGGCTGAGAATAATCTCGGCATGGGCGAAGGTCTCTCGTAAAATCACTCTAAGCTTTTCCGCCTCCTCCTCGGCGGCAGTGTGCATCACCGCAATAATCCCTTCGGTTTCCACGGCAAGCTGTGATTTAAAATCCTTCAACAATCTCCCGATTGCTTCATGCCTGGTCCTTACTCTATCAATTAACTCCACTTTACCATTGACCAGTTTCAACAATGGTTTAATTTGAAGGATCGAACCGAAGAAGGCCTGCAAGGCGCTGACCCGTCCGCTTTTCCGGATATACTCCAAAGTGTCCAGGGTCACCAAAAAATTGACCTTTTCACGGAGGCCTTCAATTAGCTTCAATACCTCTTCAATCTTCACGCCACGCCTTACCGCCTGAGCGGCTTCCAATACCAAACTTCCCAACCCCATCGAAGTCGAGTGGGAATCAATCACTTGAATGTTAGCCTCAGGCAATATTTCCCGGGCCATCCGGGCGGTCCGGATCGTTCCGGACAGAGCTTCGGTAAGGTGAATCGATAAAATCGCATCCACCTTCTTTAATAAAGCGCGGTAACACTCGACAAAAGCCCCGGGAGATGGCTGGGAAGTCGTTGGCAAAGAGCCGCAGGTTTTGAGTTTTTGATAGAATTGCGTCGCGGTAAGGTCTACTCCATCCCGGTAATTTTGATTATCCATTGATACGTGAAGCGGTATTACTTCAATATCGTATTTGGAAACCAAATCTAACGGTAAATCAGAGGTACTGTCGGTTACGATTCCAATTTTCAATTTGTTTATTCTTCCTTTACTTTATATTACTGAATTCATAAAGAAGTTCTGTTTATTAAAGCGCTTTCCTGCTCATTCAAAAAATAAAATCCTGATCAGATTTTTTTCATCAAAGCATTGATCTGTTCCCACCCCTATCTTAACAGTCAATCCCTTTTCAATAAATTTCGAGCGTCGCTAATTCCCGTTCAACCATAATCTAGGTTCCCACTGATTTCCGGAAGGCGATTACGCTTCAACCGCTAATTTTAAATTAAAAATCGTTCATATTTTCAAGATAGCCCCCCACTTCGGCATGCCGGGGCACATTGAAGGATGAAAATAAGATATTCACCACGAAGGTCACGAAGGACACGAAGGGGAACGGAAGAATAGATTTTCTTTCCCCCGTCTTCGTGCTCTTCGTGGTGGTAATGTTTTAAAGTATTCAACGTAATCCTTATGGTTTGAAGTATTTTCACGTCTCACGCCTATCCTTGTACCTAAAAAATGAAGAGGTGATGCTAATGATCAATTACATCTGGTTGGCTTTGATCGTTATCGGCGGCTTAACCGCCATCCTCCAGGGAAATGCCCAAGCTGTTACCGATGCCGCCATTGAATCGGCTAATACCGCCGTCGAACTCTCCCTGGGTTTGGTGGGAGTAATGTCTCTGTGGCTCGGAATGATGAAACTGGCGGAGAAAGCCGGGATCGTCAATGCCATTGGCAGGCTTCTTAAACCGATAATGAAAAGACTCTTTCCGGAAGTCCCCCCGGAACATCCCGCCATGGGCAGCATGGTAATGAATATGGCCGCCAACTTACTCGGGCTTGGCAACGCCGCCACTCCCCTTGGCATCAAAGCCATGAAGGAACTCCAGGAGCTGAATCCGGATAAAGATACGGCTTCTAACTCAATGTGTATGTTCCTGGCCATTAACACTTCCTCGGTTACGCTAATCGCTTCGACTGTAATCGCTTACCGGGTAGCCGCCGGTTCCAAGAATCCGGCGGAAATTATCGGGCCGACGATTATCGCTTCAATCTTTGGTACGCTGGTTGCGATCATTGCCGCCAAACTTTTGGAAAAGTTTTCACGAAAGGGGAGGTAACCAATGTTCGTTAAAATCGTCCAAACCATCTCCACTTATGCTATTCCTTTATTGATTTTAGGAATTCCCCTTTACGCCGTTTTGAAAAAAGTCAAAGTTTACGAAAGCTTTTGCGAAGGCGCTATTGAAGGTTTTAACACCGCAGTCAGAATCATACCCTATCTGGTGGCGATTCTAGTGGCCATCGGTATCTTTCGCAAATCAGGAGCGATGGATGTTTTAGTCAGTGTTCTGTCGCCCATAACCAATCTCTTCGGCATGCCCGGAGAAGTACTTCCCCTAGGCGTGATGCGTTCCTTATCCGGCGGCGGCTCCAACGGATTATTAACGGATATTCTTAAAAACTTCGGGCCGGATTCCTTGATCGGGCGGATGGCTTCGGTTATGAACGGTTCCTCGGAAACCACTTTCTATGTAATCGCCGTTTACTTCGGAGCGGTGGGAATTCGCAAAACTCGGCACGCCGTGGCCGCCGGATTGATTGCTGATGTTGCTGGAATGCTCGCTGCCGTTTGGATTTGCCGGTTAATGTTTGGGTAAATTAAGGTTGAAATAAGAGGCTAAAGTTGGATATATCAAAGGTAATTACAATCACTTTTTAACGAGGTTACCATGAACCGGGGAAAAAGGTTGGAACCGGGAGATACCATTGGAATCGTGGCTCCGGCTAGTTTCGCCCCTTGGGACCAGGTCGAACCGGCGGTCAATAATCTGACTAAAATGGGCTATCGAGTACAGTTGGGGGAAAGTTGTTTCAGCCGTTGGCATTCCTATGCCGGAGACGATAACCTCCGGGCTGCGGATCTCAATTCCTTTTTTGAAGATGATGCAATTAAAGCCGTAATCTGCCTCCGTGGCGGTTACGGCGTCTTACGGTTGCTGGATAAACTGGACTACAACTTACTGGCGAAACATCCCAAAGTTTTTATGGGATATAGTGATATCACTATCTTACACCTGTTTCTCAATGAAAAAGCGAACCTAATCACCTTTCATGGCCCAATGCTCGCCTCTAATTTTACAACGGAACTGGACCCTGAAACCAGGGCCTCATTTGATAATGCTGTCCGTTTCGGCTTCCAGCCATATCAAATCAATAACCCCCCGGATCACCCGCTCCAAAGATTAGCGGGAGGAGTGACCGAAGGAGTCTTAATCGGTGGAAATCTTACTTTATTATTGTCAACTTTCGGAACCAAGTTTCAACCAAATTTAAAAGACAAGATATTGTTCCTCGAAGACATTAATGAGCAAACGTATCGGATTGACCGGGCGTTGACTCAATTAATCCATTCCGGAGAATTACAAGGCCTCAGAGGAATTATCCTTGGCGACTTTAATCAATGCCACCGGGCGGACCCGGAAGATATGTCCCTTGAGGAAGTGTTCCATGATAGGCTTGCCAACTTAAAGGTTCCGATCATCTCCAACTTCAGGAGCGGCCATTGCGTCCCATTACTAACCTTACCTCTGGGAGCTTTAATCAGAATCGATGCCGATCATTTAAAAATTGAAATCCTTGAAAAAGTGGTGGACTAACTTGTTACAATCGACGCATCTTAGCCAAAACCAAGAATTATGGCAAAAAGCTTCTGCGATTGAGCCTTGGCTGATTGCAGTCCGTAGGGAATTTCACCGCCATCCTGAACTTGGCATGGCGGAACATTGGACTTCGCGAAAGATTGATGAGCTCCTCGAAGAGATGGGGATCCCACACCGTACCGGCATTGCTAATACCGGGATCCTCGGAATTATCAAGGGCGGCAAGCCCGGTAAAACCATAGCTCTCAGGGCTGATATGGATGCCCTCCCGATCCGGGAAGAAACCGGCCTCAGTTACGCTTCAATCAATGAAGGCCGAATGCACGCCTGCGGCCATGACGCCCATCTGGCAATCCTCCTTGGCGCTGCCCAAATCCTGAACTCGATGAAAATGAATTTATCCGGAAACATCAAGCTCTTCTTTCAACCCGCCGAAGAGACCGACGGCGGTGCCAGGCCGATGATTGAGGCCGGTTGTATGGAAAACCCTAAAGTTGACCACGTTTTGGGGTTACATGTCACCCCCTATGCCGAAACCGGGCAAATTTTGGTCCGGCCCGGCAAGATCTGCGCTTCCAGCGATGGCTTGACGATCACCGTTCGCGGCAAATCCGCTCACGGCGCTTATCCCGAAGCAGGGATCGATGCCGTTGTCATCGCCGCTCAGATCATAACTTCCTTACAAACAATAGTCTCCCGCAATCTTTCCCCGTTGGATGCCGGGGTAATCACCATCGGAACCATCAATGGCGGACTAAAGGAGAATATTATCGCCGATCAAGTCCGCCTCGGCGGAACCATTCGCACTCTGGATCCGGAAACCAGGACCAATATTCAAAGACAAATCCGGGAACTCGTCTCCGGGGTGGCAGCAGGTTTGGGCGGAGAGGGCTTGGTCAAATTCGAGGCGGGCTATCCGCCGGTAATTAATGATGAACAAATTGTGAAGGTCATTCAATCGAATGCTGCCGTTCTGTTGAGGAAGGAAAATGTCCTATTTAAGGAACACCCCTCCATGGGTGTGGAGGATTTCGCTTATTTTTGCCAGGCCGCTCCCAGCGCCTTTTATTACCTGGGTTGCGCTAACCACAACCAAGGCATTGTAGCCCCGGGGCATAGCTCTAAATTCCAGATCGATGAAGCCTGCCTGAAAACGGGAGTCCTGTTACAAGTAGTCAATGCGCTAAGTTTATTAAAGTAATCCCGAAATTCGTTACGCGTTTAACGTTACGCGAAAATAAATTAAACCGCTGTCAAAATAAGAACAACGGTTTTTTAATTCAATTACGATAACGAATCAGAGCGTCGTTTTGCCGTGCACGAACACAAAATCTTTTAGACCCACCTTCATAGACAATCATCCGCGGAACGCGTAACCCGGAACGCGTAACGGAAGATTAAATCTCCATAATATACCGGTACATCAGCCAAAAGTGGCAGAAACTGCCGAGTAAAACGAAAATGTGAAAGATTTCGTGAAACCCGAAAACTCCCGGCAAAGGGTTGGGTTTTTTAATGCCGTACATTACCGCGCCCACGGAATAAAAAAGTCCTCCTGCCAGCAACCAACTGAAACCGGCCAAAGGTAGGACCCGAATTAACGGCCAGGCGGCGATGATCACCAGCCAACCCATGACTGCATAAACAATGGTACTAAACCAACGAGGAGCTTCCAGCCAAAAAAGTTTCAAGAAAAGTCCCGCCAGCGCCAGTCCCCAAATGGAACCGAATAAGCTCCAACCCCAAGGCCCCTGTAACGGGACGAGGCAGATTGGCGTGTAAGTACCGGCAATTAAGATGAAGATCATGATATGGTCCAACTTCCGTAAAATCTTGGTTCCCTTTGGTGAGAGAGGCAGCCAGTGATATAAAGTGCTGGCGGTATATAACAAAATCATACTGGCGCCAAAGACGGCATAAGAAACCACATGCCAAGGCTTCCCAGCCACCGCCGCCCGGTATACCATCAGAATCAGACCGATAAATGAAAGAACGACCCCTATTAAATGGGTCAAGCCACTAATGGGGTCTTTCAAAGTCTTGTTCGACATCCTTATCCCTTCTATTCCGTGCCTATTTACCTATCCCTATAAAGGGGAACCAGTCATGCGTTGCAAGCCAATGTCAGCTTGATTGAAGCTCCCTCACTCCCTGCTACCATCTTCTAACTTCTGACTTCTTTTTTCTGAATTCTATCTTCTAACTACTAGTTACACATTAAACCTAAACAACGTCACATCCCCGTCCTGCATCACATACTCCTTACCCTCCAGCCTGACCAGGCCTTTATCCCGTGCCGCCGCATAACTGCCGCAAGCCATCAAGTCGTTAAAACTCACGATCTCCGCCCGGATAAACCCCTTTTCAAAGTCGGAATGGATCTTTCCTGCTGCTTGGGGCGCTTTGGTGCCTTTGGTAATGGTCCAAGCCCGGACCTCTGGTTTCCCGGCGGTTAAAAAGCTAATCAAGCCCAACAATTTGTAACTTTTCTTAATCAACTGGTCGAGACCGGACTCGGTGATCCCCAATTCTTTAAGATATTCCTTCCGCTCCACCTCTTCCAATTGGGCGATTTCCTCCTCGATCCGGGCCGAGATCACGATCATCTCCGCCCCCTCGGCAGCGACGCACTCTTTTAACTCCGTTAACAATGGGTTCTGTGCCACTCCGCCCGTCAAATCGGATTCACCTACATTGGCGGCATAAATTACCGGCTTATCGGTTAACAGAAAGGCTTGTTTGACTATGGCCCGTTCTTCATCGGTAAATTCCAATGTCCGGACGGGTTGTTCCGCTTCTAAACCCGCCTTGATCTTATGATAGACATCCAGCTCCATCTGATATTGGGCTTTCATTTTGGGGTCATGGGTTTTTAGGGATACGTAGGTTTTATCAATCCGTTTCTCGATGGTTTCCAGGTCGGCAAAGATCAGCTCGATATTGATGGTCTCCAGGTCCCGTTTGGGTCCGACCGTACCGTCCACATGGACGATATTCTGGTCCTCAAAACAACGGACCACATGGACAATGGCGTCTACTTCCCGAATATGGGCCAGAAATTTATTGCCCAAGCCTTCGCCACGGCTGGCGCCTTTGACTAGTCCCGCGATATCGACAAACTCAATGGCGGTCGGCGTAACTTTTTCAGGATCGTACATTTCGGCCAAACGATCGAGGCGTTCATCGGGAACGGCTACAATTCCAACATTCGGGTCAATGGTGCAAAACGGATAGTTGGCGCTTTCCGCCCCGGCTTTAGTGATGGCGTTAAACAGGGTGCTTTTGCCGACATTCGGCAAGCCCACAATTCCTAGTTTCAAGTTATAAAACTTCCCTTCGGTATATATTAAATAAAAAAGTTAACCTCAATTATTATAATGTAATTCAACTTACAATACAAACCAAATTTGATTCCCAAGGGGAGAACGGCTACTCATTGCCAAGCCTTTTCTTTAAGAAAGAAAGCACTTCCTCTTCGGGAATGGGTTTACTATAGAAATAGCCTTGGATCTTGTCACATCCATGGTTTAATAAATAATCCACCTGCTCCCAAGTCTCCACTCCTTCGGCCACCACCGCCATCCCGATTTTATGCCCGATGGCCACGATATCTCCGGTAATAATCTTTTCTTTATTCACATCCCCGATATTATCGATAAAACTCTTATCGATTTTAAGCGTGGATATTGGAAGCTGGCACAGATAATTCAAAGAAGAATATCCCTTCCCGAAATCATCCAAGGCGATCCGGACCCGGTTCTCCCTTAAGGAACTTAACTTTTCGTAAATCGTATCGAAAGACTCGATTAAAATGGATTCCGTGATCTCCAATTCAATGAATTCCGGGTTTACCTGATATTTATCTAATATTTCCAGCACCTGTCGGACAAAGTTATCTTGCATCAATTGGATGATGGAAACATTAATCGACACCAAAAATTGGACCCCTGTAATTAGTTGCAGTCTCTTTATGAAACTACAAGCTTGTTCCAAGGCCCATGTTCCCAACTGGACTATCATTCCGGTTTCCTCAATGATTCTAATGAATTTATAAGGCGAAACCATCCCCAATTCCGGGCTAATCCATCTTAACAAAGCTTCAAAACCACTCACCTTACCGGTCCTCGGATCGACTTGTGGCTGGTAGTAAAGGCGAAATTCCTCCTTATACAGGGCATCACGCAAATTCTTCTCCAGCTGCATCCGTTCATCAACAACCATTTGCAAACCGGGATCAAAAATGACATAACGGTTTTTTCCCAATTCTTTCGCCTTAAACATGGCAATGTCGGCGTTCTTAAGCAAATCAACCGCTTCGACAGCATGGTCCGGATAAATTGTAATTCCGATACTGACCGTAATATGGACCCGCTTGTTTTCCAATTCGAACGGTTCGGTAAAAGACTGTAATATTTGAATGGCGGTCGCTTCCACTTCACTGATTTCAGTAAAATACGATCTGAAAAGGATAAATTCATCCCCGCCAATCCGGAAAACCATTAAACCCTGGCCTAAAAGCGATTGTAACCTGGAACCGATCGCCACAATCAATTGGTCGCCGAAATTATGTCCCAAAGTGTCGTTGATCAGTTTAAAATTGTCGGTATCCAGGAAAAAGATGGCGGTTTTCAAGGATTTACATCCGGCAAAATTTTCAGCCCAATAACTGTGCATCATCAAACGGTTGGGTAAACCGGTGAGAACGTCGTGGTAAGCCAAGTGTTGTAATTGTTCCTGGTATTCCTTTAGTTTGGTGATGTCCAAATAAGATCCGGCCATACGGATCATTTGGCCGTTCATCTTCCTGACCGCTTTAATTAAGGCATGAACCCACCGCACTTCACCGTTGGGCAAGAGGATCCGGTGTTCGATTTCGTAATGCCCGGTCTTAACATTATGATATGCTTTCCAAGACTGAATCACAGCTTCTAAATCTTCGGGATGAATCCGCCTTTGGATTTCCCGGAAAAACTCTTGGTCGGAATGGGGATTGATCTCTAAAATCCTTCGGCACTCAGCCGAAAAAAACCATCTTCCCGTTTGGGAGTCCCAATCCCAGATACCAATCCCGGCGGCTTCCACCACCAAACTATATCGCTCTTCGCTTTCCCTCAATTGTTGCTGGCTTTCGAAGAGTTCTTCAAAATTAGCGCGCAGCTCTTCCTCAGAAGCAGTTATTTCCTCATTCAAAGCCGCTAATTGTTCATGACTTTGTCTAAGCTGTTTTTCGGCTTCAACCATCTCGGTGATGTCGATCCCCATTAATTCATATTCGCGTTGGTCCGCGGATTTTGGGTTAAGCCAATTGCAATGGCCGAACAGATAAAGTGTTCCATTGGTCTTAGTGGAAAAGGCCAATTCCAGTTTCTGCAGGCAAGTTCCGGTTGATAAAGCTTCAAGTAAAGCAGGACTGTCTTTATGGTCTAAGACAATCAAGTCGGCAATATTCATCCTTCCGATTACTTCCGCTTTGGCGAAACCCGTTTTGATCTCGGCAAACTTATTAAAGTCCAGGATCTTTCCATCGGAGTCATATTTAATGATGATTAGATTGGCTACCTCAATGACATTGCCTGATAATTGTCTTTCTTTATCGATTCTGCGCTGCAAATATCCGAGATAGAGGTTTAAGAAGGCGATGACGCCGCAGATTATTAAAAAAGAAGCGGATAAGAAGAATAATAGCTGGTTGATATCCTTGAATATTTGGCTTTTAGGCGCTGCCACGGCCAAAGACCAATCCGTACCTTTTATCGGCGCAAAACTTAAATATTTGTCGACCCCGAGGAAGCGATAGCTTCCGGCCCCGGTCTTTCCTTGAGTCATCCGTTCGATTAATCCGGCTAATTCCTTAAGAGTCGGGTCCCCCTTACTTTCCTGGATGGGATTGAACCGCCGAAAAACCAAGCTGCGATCATCGTGGGCAATTACTTCGCCAAATTTATTGATAATAAATGAATTTCCCTCTTCACCCAATCTAAACCCGTCGGTTATTTTGCTTAATTCTTCACCTTTGTAAACTCCACTAAGAGTACCACTTATTTCGTTGTTCACAAAAAACGGGATCGCAAAAACAACTATGTTCTCGGACCTAATCTTACTGACAATCGGGTTTGAAACAGTTTTTTCCCCGCTAACGGCTTTTTGAAAATGTTCCCGGTCTTTAATATTAATGTTATTCCCGTCTGAAGTCCAAGCATTGCCTTGACTGTCGGAGATAGTGATCCGTATGAAATCCTCGGTTAGATAATTATTTAAATAGATGGCTTTATCTTTCAAACTTAGGTTCGGGTTTCTAATTGCATTGGTTTTAGAGATGGTTTCGAGGGATTGAAGGCGACGGTGAATCTCTTTTTCCACGATTATCGCGCCAAGTTTGGCCATTTCCTCCAAAGAGTCAGCCGTAGTATTTAACAGTATTTCGGGAGCATAAAAATACAGCAGGAAGCCAATCCCGACACAGGCGGTAAAAATAATGAGGATGCTTTTGAAAGCGTTTTTAGAGTAATCGAAATAAGCCATTCCGGTTCTCCATTTATTGTAATATGAGGGAATTGCATAATTACCTTAATAAACACTTAGGCCGCAATATATTATGATAAGCTTCGCTATATCCGTCAATATACTGTGAGCCAAAGCCTAAAACATAAATTATGTAATTCCTTAGCTGTAGTTAACTTTAATGATTGCTTCGATGAATGAGGGGATTGCATAATTACCAAACCCTTTGGCCGATATATTATGATAGTCCGGAGGTATCTATCATTATATTGTGAGCCAAAAACAAACTCATAAATTATGCAATTCTTTTGAATAACTATTTCAATTCGCTATCTACATTGTTTATCGGCAATTTTCTAAATATTTTAATATTTTTACCTTATTGTTCCACCATCCCCTTAAGGATGCCAATCTCTCTAATCCGGACCGATGCCAGATGAAAATCGATTACTCCTTCATCCTTCATCCGCCGCATCTCCCTGGACATTGACGGCCGGGAGACATTCAAGAAATCCGCCATTTCATTACGGTTCAACGGCAAAACGAAGGTAGTTTTCCCGGTCCTCCGGTATTGTTCCAATAAAAAAGCGGCGATCTTCCCGCGCATGCTCTTGATGGTCAAATACTCGACTTTTTTATTGAGGAGCATCGCTTTCTCCGATACGATCTTGAGCATGTTCCGAATGATCTCCCGGTGCCAAGGACACATCTTGTGGCACTGGCCGATTATTTTCTGTCTAGGGATAAAAAGAGCCTTACTCGGCTCCTGGGCAATTACCGAGCCGGGCCAGACCGAATCTTCCGCAAATACCACCACCTCGCCGAAGATGTCTCCCGGTTTTAAAAGATCCATTACGATCCGGTTTCCGGCTGCGTTTTCCTTGACGACAACCGCTTCTCCCTCAAGTATGATCCCGATGGATTCAAGCTTTTCTCCGGCAATGACTATTAAATCATTCTTTTTGTACTCGGAGAGCTTTGGCTCTAAACAACCCAACATCAACGCTAAGTCCGACCCCTCAATTCCTTTAAAGAGACTGACCTTGGTTAAGGTAGGGATATATTCTTTAAAAATGATTCCCACCTTCAATTTGTAGCTATAGCTACCGATTTTTAATCATAATTATATTACAATAAGTCTAGTAAAACAAGAAATTGCATAATTAGAAAGGAGTAAGAAATATGAAAAGGAAAATTGTCAGCATCGATGAAGCCAAGTGCAATGGTTGCGGCCTTTGTGTCACTGCCTGCCACGAAGGGGCTTTACAACTGATAAACGGCAAAGCGAAGTTGGTGTCGGAAAGTTACTGTGACGGCCTGGGGAATTGTCTGCCGGAGTGCCCAACCGGAGCAATAACTATCGAAGAACGGGAAGCCGCCGATTTCGACGAGGAAGCGGTTTCCAAGCATATCGCGAGTAAAAACAATCCGGCTGCGCCTCCGCTGGCCTGTGGGTGCCCCGGTTCGGCCGCTCGGTCCATCGTCAAAGAACAGGTGACAGCAGC
The DNA here is from genome assembly GCA_050261255.1 of Bacteroidota bacterium. Lineage (GTDB taxonomy): Bacteria > Bacillota > UBA4882 > UBA8346 > UBA8346 > JAAYHS01. Next base: position 5,271 of record JBLNDC010000351.1, on the reverse strand, counting down.
GCCAACCCAACCGGTACAAGCCGAATCGGAACTACGGCAATGGCCGTGCCAGATTAAACTGGTCCCGATTAATGCGCCTTACTTTGATAACGCTCATTTGCTGGTGGCCGCCGACTGTACCGCCTATGCCTATGCCGGTATCCACCGTGACTTTATGCGCAATAAAATAACGCTTATCGGTTGTCCAAAACTCGACGAAGTCGACTACACCGGAAAACTGACTGAAATCCTGAAGCATCACGAAATTAAAAGCGTTACCGTGCTCCGGATGGAGGTTCCTTGCTGCGGCGGGATTGTCCACGCAGTCAAAAACGCCCTCGTAAACAGCGGCAAAATGGTTCCGTGGAATGTGGTGACCATTAGTACCGAAGGGAATATAATCGAGGAGTGATCTTAATGGCTCGAACCAAAATATATCAGATCATTAATCCAATTATATCTTGGGTCTTACAAATAATATAAAATCAGGAGGATTTTCAAAAAATGAGCATGTTTTGTTATCAATGTGAACAGACCGCAGGCGGCAAAGGTTGTACCAAGGTAGGAGTCTGCGGCAAACAACCGGAAGTCGCCAACAAACAGGATGAACTAACCGCAGCTCTGGTCGGCCTGGCCCGGGCGGTCGAAGGCAAGTCACCTTCCCGGCATGCCCATGAATTAATGATGCAAAGTTTATTTGCGACTGTGACTAATGTTAACTTTGACCCGGCTCGGATTGACGCCCTCAAAGAGCAAGTGGAACAAGAGAAAGAAAGATATAGCGGTGCACCGAATTTTCCGGTTGATACCTTATGGACCGGCGACCCCGATCTGGTATCGCTGCGTTCCACATTACTCCTAGGCCTGCGCGGTATGGCAGCCTACGCCTGGCATGCCTATGTCTTGGGCAAGGAAAATCCCGAGGTGACAGCATGGTTCTATCGGGGAATGCGGGCATTGGGAGAAGACCATACCATCTCCGAATGGCTCGGCCTCTTGATGGATTTCGGCCAAATCAACTTAAAATGCATGGCTTTGCTGGACGAAGCCAATACTTCAATCTACGGCCATCCTGTCCCGACCGAAGTTCCCACCGATGTGGCCAAAGGGCCTTTCATCGTCGTCTCCGGCCATGATCTGCTCGCCCTGAAACAACTGCTGGAGCAGACGGAAGGAAAAGGGATTAATATTTACACTCATGGTGAAATGTTGCCCGCCCACGGTTACCCGGAATTAAAGAAATATCCTCATTTGAAGGGCAATTTCGGCACTGCCTGGCAGAATCAGCAGAAAGAGTTCGACGGGCTACCGGCCCCGGTCCTTTTCACCACCAATTGCCTGATGCCACCCAAAGAGAGCTACGGCGATCGGATCTTCACCACCGCGGTAGTCGGTTATCCGGGTTTGATGCATATCCCGGAAGGTCCGGCGGGGAAGAAGGATTTCACGCCGCTGATCCAAAAAGCTCTCGAACTTGGCGGCTGGGATGAAGACCGGCATTTCACCGGGATCAACGGCGGGTCAAAACTGCTGACCGGATTTGCCCGGAATACTGTCCTAGGCGTAGCCGACAAGGTTATTGAAGCGGTAAAGAGCGGGGCCATCAAACATTTCTTCCTGGTAGGCGGCTGCGACGGCGCCCGGCCCGGTCGGAATTATTACACCGAATTTGTGAAACAAACCCCCAAGGACACGGTGGTCCTGACTCTGGCCTGCGGCAAGTACCGTTTTAACGACCTGGATCTGGGAGAGATCGGCGGCTTACCGCGGATTATGGATATGGGACAATGTAATGACGCTTATTCCGCCATTCAAGTAGCGGTAGCTCTGGCCCAGGCCTTCAACTGCGGCGTTAATGAACTCCCGCTGACCTTGGTGCTTTCCTGGTATGAACAGAAGGCGGTCTGCATTTTACTGACCTTGCTGGCCTTGGGAATTAAAAATATTTACATCGGGCCGAGCCTACCGGCATTCTTTTCATCCAATGTCTTGCAAGCCTTGGTGGAAAAGTTCGATCTGAAACCGATCAGCACTCCGGAAGCGGACTTGAAGGCGATTTTGGGGTAAGATCTCGTTACACTAATGAAACCGGCGGATATTTTCTGCCGGTTTTATTTTTAGGCTCTGCCACAGACAATTATTGAAAATAAACTTCACTTCAGCCATCCAGGATAATGCCTCCGAAAAGCTTAGAAGAACATACCTGATCCGCTTTCGTTCCTCCCTTCAGGGAGGAATCAAGTTGGAGGGTTGACAAAGATTTCGGGCCAACCCTCATATTATCTTTCTCCCTTAAGGGAGACATAATGGAAGTGCCAGCCTATCATATTGCGTATCCGTGGTTTATACTGAAAGTGGCTAAACACTCAGTACAGAGCCACAAACAAAAGGAGGCTGGCAATATGAATTATACCAAATTTGTAGGTCTTGATGTACATAAATCAACGATTTCAGTAGCAATTGCCCATCCGGGAATCGGGCAAGCAGAATTTCTAGGTTCAATTCCGAATACTCCTCAAGCAATTGTTAGTTTGGTAAAAAAGCTAGGCGATCCGCAACGAATTAAATTTTGCTATGAAGCTGGACCATGTGGCTACGGACTCCATCGACAATTAATTCAACTTGGTGCATCATGTATGGTGGTAGCTCCGTCTATGATCCCCACAAAACCGGGTGAACACATTAAAACTGATCGCCGAGATGCTAAAAAACTGGCTCGACTTTTACGAAACAATGACTTAACACCAGTATGGGTTCCTGATAAACGCCAGGAAGCATTACGAGATTTACTAAGAGCACGTCAAGATGCATGTGCTGATTTATTGCGGAAACGCAATCAACTCACCAAGTTCTTGTTACGATTGGGATTAACTCCGCCGGAAAAGACTAAAGCATGGTCCGTCAAATATCAGCGATGGATCGAAAGTATTCGTCTTGAAGAGCAATCCCAACAATTTGTTTTACAAGAATATATTTATGCCATTGATTATGGAAAATCAAGAGTAATTCTATATGAGAAAGAAATTGAACAAGCTGTTTTGGTATTAACTGATCAACAACTACTTAAAGCTCTCCAAGCATTGAGAGGAATACAACTGATAACTGCCGCTACAATTATTGCCGAAATCGGTGATCTTACGAGATTCAGGACAGCTAGTCAGCTAATGGCCTATGCAGGACTGGTACCACGTGAACATTCCAGCGGTGATAATCGGTGGTTAGGTAAAATCACTAAAGCTGGAAATTCTCATATACGATTTGTGACCGTAGAAACTGGTTGGCATTACCGACATATACCGAAGGTTGGGCAACAACTTAAAAAACGTCAATTAGAACTATCTGATGAAATCAAAGCAATTTCTTGGAAAGCTCAGAATCGTTTACATCGTAAGTATGTGACTATGGTAGCCAAAGGAAAACCCAAACAAAAGGCTGTTGTTGCTGTCGGACGTGAACTTCTAGGTTTTATATGGTCTATTGCCAAACAAATCGAAAAAGAACGCAAAGTTGTAGCATAAGTATTAAATTCGCACGGTTATTATTAAACAGACTGATAAGGCTTTAGGTCAGGGAGAACTCTCGTTTCGTTTCTTGTGATAAGGTACTTCCGAACTCACGACGGGAGACCGAGCTTGCTCCCTTTCGGATGACAAGTCTTGCGGTACCCAATCCGCGAATATCAGGTTGACATACCGTCGAAAGTGCTTGTTCGGTCTGTTTAATATTATTTTTGCAATTAGGGCTTGACAAGGCACTTCCATATCAGAAACGAAGGCTCTGTCACAGCCGCCCAAAAATGCAAGCCCCAAAAGCTTCAAAGCGCCACAGTTCGTTTCTCCGCTGGAGGAGAAAGATAGTATGAGGAGTGGACGCTAATTTGGGCGGGGTGAGGCCCCCCCTCTTCCAAACAAAAAAGCTGCCTTTTGAGCAGCTTTGTTTAACTCAGAAAATACTTTATGCCAAAAACCAGATCCCTTAGTCCCTTTAAAAGGTCACTCTCGGACTTCCATGTCCTCCACGACTTCGTCCCGTCCTGGAATACAGGAAAAGCTATGACTATGCAGTCTAATACCAACTAACAGAACCCAACTGCTTCAAATTGACCTCGGAGCATGGTGGTTCCCCTTTTAAAGGGCAAGGGATCCCCGTTAGACCTTTAGTGATTCAATATTTACATCCTTTCATGTGCCCCGAAGAGCTGTGTTGGAGAATATATTAATCTCCCGCTTTCACGGATAAAGGCGAGCGCTGGTCATGAGTCATTATTAGTTGCTAATACAGAATCCTCTTGCTTGTTTTACAACATCAATTTTAAATAGAGGTCAAAGACACACCGTTAAACTAAGGCATTTCCCCCGCCCAACTCCGAAACACTTCTAAGTACTAGTTGCTGTGCTTCGGTAAGCCGATGTGGGTGAGGTCATTACTTTCTTCTCCACATTATTTATGGACGAACCCCGAAGCATAAATGCAGTGTTATCGGATCGTGCGGTCGGCCCTGATTTGAAGACCCCTAGGATGGCGGTTACTATCAATACTTAACTGCGAATTGACAACACTCGTCTCCCCATGCAATAGCCTTTTCTAACTTCACTTCAACAGGACGTTCTAATGCAATTTCAAATACTGCTGTTGCCCATCCCGTAGTACAGTTACAATAAATCGGTGAATCGATATCCTTTCTAGATGGACAATAACACTTCTCATAAACTCCATAGATAATATTGTCTTCTCTTTTAAGCTGTCCACCAGCAATTCCAGCCTTATTCATTTCGTTTATTAATAAATCAACATCTTTATTATCTTTCATTTTATTCTTTAATTTATTGACTTCTTTCAAAACACCACAATCATTAGCACAAACTTTTCCGCAACTTTCGATGATCCTTTTACCTAAATCTGAGTCAACTTCTGTTTCGATCGTATGTAATAATGTATTTATCCAAGATTTTAAATGATCCATTTATTACTCCTGCCTTTCAGTTTTAATAAGTCTTTCTTATTTCTTTCAAGGCATAATTTATGATGTTCCTTCTTTTTTTGAGATTAAATCAATATAGTTCATAATCTCATGCTTCGAATATCGCAAATTATCTTTTAAAGCCCAACCAATAGCTTTTTTTATTAAATCGTTATTTTCGGACAACAAATTATTGGAAAATTTCAAAAGATACTCTATGTATATTTTTTTAGAGGCAATCCTTCGTGTAAAAGCTACTAAACTAGCTCTTTTCTCCCAGATGTTCGGAGAAACGTTCCATTCAGAAAGTAAAGATAACGTTTCGCTGGGAT
>JBLNDC010000350.1:0-5263 GCA_050261255.1 Bacteroidota bacterium | reverse complement strand
CCAACAAATTAATGATAAAGGTGGTAAGGCGATTTTTGTACGGGGCGACATTGCGGCAGAAACCGATGCCCGGCGAGTCGTTGATGAGACGGTGGAACGCTTCGGCGGAATCGATATTCTTTTCAACAATGCCGGAATAGTTATTCCCGGCCGGATTGACAATATGTCCCCGGAAGATTGGGACCGAACGATGGCGGTAAATATACGAGGGACCTACTTGCTTTCCCGTTTTGCCATTCCGTATTTGAGGAAATCAAAAGGCTGCATTGTCAATAATGCTTCTTCCGTCGCCTTTAAAGGCGTAAAAGACAGGGCCGCTTATTCTGCTTCCAAAGGGGCTATTGTTGCTTTAACCCGGGCCATGGCAGTCGATTACATGGAGGATGGAATCCGGATTAATTGTATCAGCCCCGGAACAACGGATACGCCGTCACTGGACGGGCGGTTAGCCAAATTTGAAGATCCTGCCGCTGCCCGGGAACAATTCATCGCGCGTCAACCGATGAAACGGCTTGGTAAATCGGAAGAAATCGCGGAAGGGGTCATATACTTGATTTCAGCCGAATTTTGCACCGGGATTAACCTTTCCATTGATGGCGGGATGACGATTTAATTCCGGAAACATCCATTGTATTTCAACTGAGGGAGGTTATGCAAGTGGGGCAAGGAATGGAAATCAAGATACCTGACCAGATGAGAGCATTGGTCCTGGAAAGCCCGACCCATTTCGAAGTAAAAGAGGTACCGGTTCCGAAACCGGGACGTGGAGAAGTATTATGCAGGGTTCGGGCGGTGGCAATCTGCGGCAGCGATCCGGAGATCGTATTCGGCGGGTTGGCGGGGATTTGGCCGCCAAGTTACCCCTTTATTCCGGGGCATGAATGGTGCGGAGAGGTTGTTTCCTTGGGTGAGGGTGTTCATACCGTAACGGTTGGTGACCATGTCGCCGGGGAACCCCATGATGGCTGCGGTGTCTGTGTAAATTGCAAAAAGGGCCTTTATAATCTTTGCTACAATTACGGCAAACCGGAACGAGGCCACCATCATTACGGCTTCGTTTATCCCGGAGCATACGCCGAATATCAGGTATACAATGAAAAAGCGTTGACGGTTATCCCTCCGGAGTTGCCGTTTCACGAGGCCGCGCTGATCGATACGGCTGCCGTTTCATTACATGGAATCAAACGAGTCGGTATTACGCCTGGTGGGACGGTCTGTATTTTGGGACCAGGGCCGATTGGTTTAACCGCGTTGTTAATTGTCAAAGCGATGGGCGCCGGACGGATCATCATGGTCGGTCGTCGGAACCGGTTAGAAACCGCGAAGGAACTGGGAGCCGAATGTATCGACTTCGAGAAGACTGATCCAATCCAAGAAGTCTTACGTTTAACCGAAGGCCGGGGCGCCGATGAGGTTATCGAAGCGGCGGGCACGGCGAGCACCTTTGAACAAACATTTGAACTGGTTAAACCAGGCGGAAAGATTGCAATTTTAGGAGTACCGCCGGCTGATACGAAGGCTTCATTGACGGTCAGAAAATTTGTCCATAAAGAACTCCTGCTCTCCGGCTCCCGGGGAAGCCCAAACGTGTATCCGGAAGTGATCAAGATGATTCAAAACGGCAGTTTAGCCTTGGGCAGTTTGGTGTCGCACCGGTTTCCATTAAGCGAGTTTACCCGGGCGATGGAGGTCTTTACGAAGCGGTTGGAAAACGTCGTCAAAGTGATAGTTGAACCATAGATTTTCCGCAGGATACTTAGGGTGATTGGAGTGAAATATGATGCGCGCGGCAGTAATATCGGCATTTAACCAACCGATAGAGATTAAGGAGCTATCCCCGCCTAAACCGGGTTTCGGTGAGGTTTTGGTTCACGTTAAAGCGGCCGGGTTATGCACTACGGACCAACATATTCTGGAAGGCCGGATTTCAACGGTCAAACTCCCGCATATCCCCGGTCACGAAGGAGCGGGGGAGATTGTTGAGGTTGGGGAAGGTGTAACGGGGTGGTCCGTTGGAGACCGGGTGGTTGTAAGTATTTACGTGACTTGTAACAAATGCCGGTTTTGTTTCACAGGGCATGAAAACATGTGTCTTAATGTTACCCGAATTGGGTTTGAACGTAGTGGCTTTTTCAGCGAGTATTGCGCCGTTCCCCAACAAAATTTGTTTCGGGTCCCGTCAAATGTAAGTTTTGAGGAAGCCTGCATCCTGCCGGATGCCGGCGCCTGTATGTTACACGCGATCCGTAATAAGGCGCGGGTTCAGGCGGGCGATTATGTCGTAGTGATTGGCGCAACCGGCGGTTTGGGGATGCAAGCCATTCAAATTCTCAAGTTATTAGGAGCCCGAGTGATCGCCACCAGCCGCGACGAAGAACGGTTGCGTTATGCCGGAGAAATGGGCGCGGACTATCTGATTAACACCAAACGTGAAAATCTGGTGGATACCGTAAAAAAGATCACCGGTATCGGAGCGGATGTAGTCATCGATAATGTGGGATTAAGCCAAACAGTGGCAGATTCGGTTCATATGTTGCGGCGTTGTGGAAAAGTAATCATTGTAGGTTATTTGGGGAGTGAATTCACCGCTGATCTGTTTCATCTCTTTATGAATGAAATTGAAATCATTGGTTGCCGGGCGAGTCTACGCCAAGATTTGGCGGATATGCTCCAGTGGTCCGGCGAAGGATTGATGAAGCCTTATATAAGTAATAAATATCCCCTGGAACAGATTAATACGGCGTTGCAAGATTTAGCCCATGGGAAAATTATCGGGAGGAGTGTTCTATTGCCGTAATTTTAAAAATGACGGGGAGGTGAGACCGTTCAACAAATGCTTTTCCGGGTGGGTTCAAAAAATTTTTAGGAGGGATTAATGTATGAAGTTACAGATTAAAGGAATCTTTCTCACGGTTTTGGTGCTTATGATGGTCTTTGCGACTCTGCCTTTACAAGCCGATAATACCACAACGGTACGTTTCTGGGTTCACCAACATCCTCCGCAAATCAAATATACACAAGAGGTTTTAATTCCCGAATTCAAGAAGACCCATCCGAATGTAGAGATCGAATTCTCCTTTTTCCCGGGTAGCGACTATGTTCAAAAATTGATGGTTGCTTTCGCAACCGGGACCGGACCGGACTTCTTTGATCTCGGCGATTATTATTACCCGGGGTTTGTGAGTAAAGGCCTAATTGACCCGGTGGACTTTAAAGCCATGGGATATGAAAATCAGGCCAAATTTGAAGCCCTTTATATGAAGAACGGCCTGGAAGGACTGAAGTTTGACAAAAAACTTTATGGGATCCCGATTCAACAGAATTCATTCAGTCTGCTAATCAATACAAAATATTTTAAAGAAGCCGGATTGGACCCTGAGAAAGATTATCCGAAAACCTGGTCCGACATTGCCAAACTCGCTCCGAAACTGGCCAAGTTTGACGCCAACGGCCGGATGATTCGCGAAGCATTCGATCTTCCATACAATGGTCCGTATTGGGCGATGTTTACCTTCGATCCGTTGATTCGGCAATTCGGTGGTTCCGTATTGACTCCCGACGGAAAGAAAGCCGCTTTGAACAGTAAGGCCGGTGTGGCTGCCATGAAAATGTGGCAGGATCTGCTTTATAAATCGAAAGCCGGGGACCCGAACATTTCAGTAGCCACTGCGGCGGTTCCCAACGAAGATTTCACCCAAGGGAAAGTCGCGATGTGGACGACCGGCCCGTGGGCTTTAGCCCAGATTGAGGCGAACCCTGAAGTATCCAAGAACACCATGGTGGTCCCGTATCCGCAAAACGATCTGCAAAAACCGCAAACCATGATGTACGGTTTTGCCTGGTCTGTTAATAAAACGGCCGATGCTCAAAAGAAGAAGCTTGCCTGGGAATTTATCTCCATGGCGGCCAACCGTCCGACCGAATGGCTCTTAAAGCTGGGCTTCCCGCAACCCCGCCTCGATTGGTACAAGTCGAAGGAAGCTCAGACCTTCCCATACCTGGATGTTTGGATGGATGATATGTCGAAGGCGAAATTCTTACCGCGGACCCCGTATTATAACGAGGTCAGCCAAGCGGTGGATCGCGCCATTCAACGCTGCATGTTCAATAAGATGGATCCCAAACAATCGCTGGATATCGCGGCGGATGAAATTAACAAAGTGTTAACCGGAAAATAAGCAATTGCGGGGTTGGGTGGGGGGTTTCCCCCCATCCCCGCCTTACCTTTTGGTGGGGTGATTGACGATGAATTTAACAATGGGCATCCTGAAGAAAAGGTCGACGTGGGACCGGATCAATCGCTGGGGATTGTTGTTTATCATTCCGGCCTTGCTGTATTTTGGGATTTTCAAATTTTATCCCATGTTTCACGCTTTTTATCTAAGCTTCTTTCAGTCGGACTTAATCAATAGGCCGACGTTTACCGGGTTGGCAAACTATATCTCCTTATTCAGTGATCGGTTATTCCTTCAGTCGGTGGGGGCATCCGTATTTTATGTTCTTGGGACTTGCATCCCGATTTGGATCCTAAGTTTAGCCCTGGCCCTGTTGGTAGTTGGTTTGGGGCGGGGGAAGAACCTTATTCGGTTATTGTATTTCATTCCGGTAATTATGTCCCAGATCCCGGTGGCTCTTGTATGGAAATTTATGTACCATCCGATGGGATTAATCAATACCTTTCTTCAATATTTCGGGTTTGGGCAGATTAACTGGTTGACCGATGCGCAATTGGCGATGCCGGCTTTGCTAATCCCGGGGATTTGGCGGGGCACACCTTATTTTATGGTGATTTTTATGGCCGGTCTTCAGGCGATTCCGGAACAATATTACGAAGCGGCCCGGATCGACGGGGCGACCGGCTGGAAAGCGTTTCGTCACGTTACTTTACCGTTGCTTAAGAATACCACCATCCTGGTGGTAATAATGTCCTTAATTATCGGGTTAAAAGTCTTTTTGAATCCGAAAGTAATGACCGGCGGAGGACCATCCGGCGCCACGCGAGTTCTCCCGCTTTTGATATATCAAACCGGTTTTGAATTTTTTAAAATGGGATATGCTTCGGCAATGTCAATGATTATGTTTGCGGCAATTATGTTTCTTACTTTAATTCAATTCAAGATCTTTAAGGCCGAGTGAGGGGAGAGATAAAGCATGGCTGAACAATCTGTTAATCCTGTAATCGGCTCCAAAATAGTGAATCCGGGGTTTGGCATTAAACGTATAAAGCGAATTCAAAATATTGTTTTATATACTATTGCTGCAC
>JBLNDC010000349.1:0-25403 GCA_050261255.1 Bacteroidota bacterium | reverse complement strand
GATTACCATTCCGGTCAGGATATGCCCCATGGTAAATTTGGTGGTGTCATAAATAACTTGTCCAATTAAACAGAAGAGTCCACCTACTAAAAAAGCTTTCAAATACATTATTGGGTCCATTTTTCGCTACCTCGCTTCAATACAAACTGCATGAGCGATACAAGGTATATTTTCACCTTGTTGGAATGAGGTCGGGCTGTGCAGCGCGCCTGTTGCAACCAACAATACCCTCTTCAACTCGCCTTGCTTTAAACGGCGATAAATATTTCCATAGGTTACAACCGCCGAGCAAGCGCAACCGCTACCACCGGCGTGAACCTTTTCGTCAGCTTGCTCGTAAATTAATACTCCGCAATCTTGGTAATTCCGGGAAAGGTCGAAGCCGCCGCTTTCCGCTGTCCATTTGATAGCTAAATCCCATCCAACCTTGCCTAAGTCGCCGGTAAGAATTAGGTCATAATCCTTAGGACTCCTGCCGGTATCGGCGAAGTGTTGGATAATGGTATCAGCCGCTGCTGGGGCCATGGCTGCTCCCATATTTAAGGGATCCTTGCAAGCTAGATCGTTGATCTTCCCGACTGTTGCGTGAGTGATCACCGGCCCGGAACCTGAAACTGAGATTACGGCAGCTCCGGCGCCGGTTACTGTCCATTGGGAAAAAGGCTTCCGCTGATTGCCATATTCAGTCGGATAACGGTACTGCCTTTCGGCTGAGCTGTTATGACTGGAGGTGGCAGCCATCGCTAGATTACCAAAACCGCCGTCAATCATTACCGAAGCAAGGATCAACCCTTCGGCAGCAGTCGAACAGGCCCCATAGATTCCAAAAAACGGGATCTTCAATTTTAAAGCGGTAAAACCGGCTGAGATGATTTGGTTTAACAAATCCCCAGCGAAAAAGTATTCGATATTTTCCGGAGGAGTATTTATTTTATTTAAAGCGGTATAACAGGCATTGAGTAACAGAGCCCGTTCCGCTTTTTCAAAGCTCTCTTGTCCGGCTAGGGTATCGTTATAGATAAAATCAAAATCATCCTTAAAAGGGCTATTTGCTTCAAAGGGTCCGACTACGGTTCCGGTACTGATAATTACCGGGGGGGTTTCGAAATAAAAAGATTGTTTGCCAAGTTTTTTGGTCAATTGTTACTCCTTGCAGTTCCTGGTTAATAATTTTATTGATTTATTTAAAGATTGCCCTAATTAGCCCGACAAAAAACGCGGTCACCACCCCATAGGTAATCACCGAACCGGCCAGCAGGAACATTTTACTGCCGATCCCCATAATGTATCCTTCCCGTTTAAATTCCAGAGCCGCGGAGACAATCGAGTTGGCAAATCCGGTCACCGGGACTGCCAAACCGGCGCCGGCATAATGGGCCAATTTATCAAAGAGGCCGAATCCGGTTAAAAGCGCTCCGATTAGGATCATGGTAACCACTGCCGGATTGCTGGCTTTTTCCGGTGGGAGTTTCATAATCCAAGCATAAAAGTCAATGAGACATTGGCCTAAGACGCATACTAAGCCGCCGCTGACAAAGGCCATCAAAGCGTTTTGCCGAATATTTGGTTTAGGATTAGTCTCTTGTATTATTTTTTGATATTTTTGTTGGGTTGTGTTTAGTTTTTGCTTCTTCGCCAAATGCTTCTTCCCTAATTTTTAATTTTATTTTGCTTAATCACAAGGGGAACAATTCATGAAAGTTTAAGTAAAATCCCTTTTAATTCATGCCCTTTAGCATTGCCCGCATTACCTCTTCAAAGGTGCATTTACCGACTTGTTCCATAACCTGCTCCAACTGAGTTTGGCGCCGGAGGGAACCTTCAAGCGACACCTGGACTATTTGATCTCTACTTAACGAGACTGAGCTTACTTCCAAGGCGCCGCTTAATAACCCGGCGATGACTAAAATCTCCGGTGGATTTAGGCTAGGTCCGCACTTGGTGTTATTTTTATTATCTCCAGGTTTTTCTTTTTCATTTCTGATATTGTTTCTAGTTGCTCCTACTTTATACTGGTAGATTTGTTCTTTGATCTTCTCCAAATCCTCCGTAGAAAACACGGGTATCTCTCCTTTTATGGTGGTAAAATTATCGGCGTGGTCGGAATTTCCGAAGGTACCGCCAGGCCGGTGGCAAAGAGAATAAATAAAACAGTGGTAATGATTAATAGGATATCGTGCTCGATATCTACCCGGATCGCCAAAGTATTCCCTCCCTCAAACGATCTTCAAACCAGAAACCAACAAATCCTGGTTTCGTTTTTATCTTATTGATTAAAGCGTTAAAGGCCACTGTTCTATTCAGCGGCCTAAATTCATTCTAGATGCCTACTTGTATAACAGCCTCGGTTCATTAGTAAGGATTAAGAGGAGCAAAATCAAAAAGAGAAAATAGGGATTCGCGCTGTAATAATAACCGGGGGAAGCTGAAATTAATAAAATTAAGATCAAGAATAATAAATAAGGGTTGAGCAAATTATTGTATTCAAGATAATTATCAATGTAGCAAGCCCTTAATTGGGCCTTTTCCGTTAATGGTTCGACCCCTAGAATTTGAGTTCGGGGCGCCCGACCAGAACCGGCGAAAATTTTTTGAAGATTAATAACTCCTGCTCCCTGCTCATATGGGTCTAGCCCTATTTCCCGGGCATTTTTGAGCAGCATGCGTTTGACTTGATCCGGCCGGAGTTTTGGATTTTTCTCCAAAATCAAAGCAATTGCTCCCGAAACTATTGATGCGGCCATTGAAGTTCCAGTCAGAGACCGATATCCACCCCCCGGCCTTAACGAAATAATATTAGTACCAGGCGCAAGTAAATCAGGCTTTTTTATTTTGTCCCGGGTCGGTCCCCGGCTGGAAGTAGGATGAACTCGATCATCATCAAAAATAACCGTTCTCCGATGGTCTAAGTTGCCGACGGTAATAACTTTTGGATTAATCCCCGGAGTATTGATTGTTCCGGCCCTAGGACCGTCATTACCCGCGGCGGTGCAGACAACGATTCCGTTTTTCCAAGCTATAGATGTGGCCCGGCATAATAAGTCGGTCCTATATGAATCCTGGGCAACCGCGCCAAAAGATAGATTAATAATTTTAATATTATACTCGGCTTTATTTTTAATACACCAATCGATCCCTTCGATGATGGCCGATAAAGAGCCATTGCCGTTTTTATCCAAGACCTTGACTATGGCCAAGTTGGCCTCGGGTGCAATTCCGCAATATTTCCCGAATGAGCTGGCGCCATTTCCGGCTATTATTCCAGCCACATGAGTCCCGTGACCATTATCATCGTATGGGGCTTTTTGAAAGTTAATAAAGTCAGCCCAGGCGATTATCCTGTTAACAGGGTAAACCAAATCGTGATGCGGATAGACTCCGGTATCAAGAACGGCGATAGTTATCTTTTTCCCTGTAAAACTGCTTTTTTTTACCCCAAATCCGCAGACTGTTGGGACTACGGTATTTAGTAATTGTTTAACCTGGGCGTCATACCAAATCCGCTTAACTTGCCTGGATTTAGCAAGTTCCGGGATTGAATCATAGGGAAGTTCCACTACCAGAGAGGGCACTATTCCAATTTTGTGATGAATTTTTCCGTTATTGGCCCGGACCAAAGCGTCGATCTGGTCCGTCCGCCCGCTTGATAGTTCAACAATCACTTTGCATAATTGATCTTTGGAATGTTCGACCTGCTGGAGTAGGGGAGAGAGTTTTCCCGAAATCCTATTTTGGGCCAAAGGAATCACCTCCATATTTACCGGTCAGTTCATTATATGGAGTATAATCCCCCTGTTTCGCTGAGAAAAGCATTTTGTATCGCTTTTTTTATCCTTTGTTCCATTTGACTATTATCTTTCACCCCGGTTTTCTGGGGAATCGAAGGATAAAAGCAGCTTGTTGGTTAATCCAAGGACGAAAACGCAGCGGACTTGGAGAACACGTTTTACTTTGCGCCCTCAATCAATAAAAAAAGCCCGGTAATCCGGGCTGGGTCCTTATTTATAACTTCATCCTATCGCTTAGAACAATCCGCCACCACCGCATAAGCAACAGAAGAGAAGTATCAACAAGATGATCCACAAACAATTGTTGCCGAAGATTCCGTCGAATTTGGCATCAGACATTCTTTACACCTCCTTCAGTTCAGGATAAGGGTTCTTTCTTGGTTTTATAATATGATTTTGATACGCTAAACGGAATGTGACGAAAGAACTTTGAAGAAGCCTAAAAGATATAAGATAAAAAGCCCGGTTTAACCGGGCTGATACTTACTTGGGGTTTATTATCTATTAGAAACCGCCACCGCAACAACCGGCTACTAAGAGTATCAGAATTAGGAATAACCAAAACGGATTGCAGCAGCCAAAGAAACCGTCAAACATGGATTTGATTGGGTTATCCGCCATACTTAATCACTCCTTTGACTATAGTCAAGGACTTCGTTCGTCCTCCTTTATATTATATGAGATTCCTCAAGTGTTGATATTATGCTAATTGATGTTTACCGAAACATTTCTTCAGCACCTTCAGCAGGTTGAACTACCGACCGCAACAACCGGCTGTTAGTAATATTAAGATTAAAAACAGCCAAAACGGGTTGCAACAACCGAAGATGCCGCCAAGTAAGCCCCTGGAACAATTGTCGGCCATTGGTTTTCACTCCTTAAAATTAATGACATTGCTAGTCGTTTCTGCCCAGATTTATATTTAAGAGTAAAAGAGAATGGGTTTCGTTTTACTGTGACATTTTACCGGAAGCCGCCGCAACAACCGGCTGTTAACAAGATTAGAATTAAGAAAAGCCAAAATGGGTTACAACAACCAAAAATACCGTCAAATAATGATTTTACATTATCAGCCATCATTTTCACTCCTTTTATTATGCGGACTTAACCGTCCTTTCTGTTACATTTTATGTGTTTTAACTTTTGATGGTATTAGGCTATAAACCTTTTATCAAAGTCGTTACTTAAGCAGAAAAAACCCGGACTAAAAGCCGGGTTTAACAGACTGAAGAGGTAGAGTTACAATAGGATACTAAAGGCAAAAGGAGCTAAAGCGAACATAGTCAGCGGTAATGCCCGGGTGAATATATTGTTTTCTAATCGGTTTTGTTTGGCTTCTTCAAAAATGCCGTTGAGATTAATTACTCCTGCTCCCTGTTGGTTAGTGTCAAGATCCAGAAAGCGGGTATGGTTTACCAAGAGACGTTTGACTTCATCCGGGGCTAAGTCCGGGTTTTTCTGGAGTATTTGGAGGACCGCGCCAGTAACTACCCCGGTAGCCATCGAGGTACCGCTGAAGGCGCGGTAACCGCGAGGAACCCGCAATGAATTAATTGTAGTTCCCGGCGCTAAGAGATCAGGTTTGTTGATATTGTCGATGGTCGGGCCACGACTAGAGGATGGGTTTAATTGATCGTCGTCCCACTCGATGGTGGCGTTGTCATCGAGATTGCCAACTGTAATTACGAATGAATTGATTCCCGGAGTATTGATTGTTCCTGCTTCCGGTCCGTCATTACCGGCAGCGACACAAACCACAATCCCGTTTTTCCAGGCAGCAGTAGCCGCCCGGCAGAGGGGATCGTTCCGGCAAGAGTCCTGAGCAATTGAACCTAAAGAGAGGTTAATCGCATTGATCTTATATTGCTCCCGGTTTTTAATACACCACTCAATAGCGGCGATCACATCGGACGTATTTCCCGAACCATTGCGATCAAGGGCTTTGACTCCTACTAGTTTCGCTTCGGGCGCCATCCCACGAAACCTGCCTCGAGAGATAGCACCGTTTCCGGCAATAATCCCGGCGATGTGAGTACCGTGCCCATTGTCGTCATAGGGGTTATCTCTTTCATTGACCAAATCATACCAACCGATGATCCGGTTTTCCGGGTAGATCAAGTCGGTATGGGGGTAGATCCCGGTATCGATCACCGCCGCTACCATATCTTTACCTGTAAAGCCGGATTCTTGAGCGGTATATCCGCCCACTGTCGGGGCGGCGATATCCATCAAGGCTTGAACTTGGGTGTCATGCCATATTTTTTTGATATAAGGGAACCAAGTCATCTCTTGAATATGGGAGAAGGGCAATTCCACGACCAACCCTGGAAAAACATTCACTTTCCGGTGGACTTTGCCCTGAGAGTGATTGACAAAATCGGTGACACGCCCGGTAACCGATTGATTCATTTCCACAATTATGCGGCGAGGTTGTTCTGGGTTCTCGTTATACTCCGTTTTGCGCAACTCCGGGCAGAGTTTATGCAATAAGGCCTGAGGCAAAATGTATCACCTCCATTCGGATCCGAATAAAATATTATACTCACTGATATTATCGTTGTTTCTATTTCAGCTCAAAATGTTCCATAGCCATATTCATCCATTCATATACTCCTGCAAAGCTTGGTAAGGGAAAACCTATAAGATAATAGATTAAAGCCTAAAGAATAATCTTCCGCCAAGACGCGGATGCGCAGGAAAGAATAAGTATAATTTAAAAACCCGAACCTAGGATTCGGGTTTTATCATTTTGGTTTTCATTTTAAATTTCCCATGAAATTTAAGGCCATTTTTAGGAGATCAGTCCCTTTAAACTGTTGACCGGAGGAAAGATTAGAGACTACCATTTTGAGAATGGTTTTAAGTAAGATTCCACCGAGACTTGGCTCGGGTTCGTTTTTTTTTGGTTTTGGTGACTCAATTTCATGCTTAAAAATAGCCTCTAGATCTAAAGCTCCTGCTCCCTGTAGATTAGGCCCGACGCCAACATTCCGGGCGCTCTGCATTAAAAGAGTTTTGAGCTGATCTGGTTTAAGGTTAGACCACTTTTGGAGGATTAGGGCAACCGCGCCGCTTACCAATGGAGTCGCCATTGAAGTACCGCTCAGAGTGGTATAGCCACCTCCAACTTTTAGCGAAGTAATATTAGTGCCGGGCGCTACTAAGTCCGGCTTAATCAGTCTGTCCGGGGTCGGCCCCCTGCTGGAACTAGGTGCGAGGATATCATCGATGTTGGTGAGGGTGTTTTGATCATCAAGATTACCTACGGTTATAATTACCGGATTGATGCCGGGCGTGTTGATAGTTCCAAATCTTGGTCCGCTGTTTCCCGCGGCGGCGCATACGGTAATCCCTTTTTCCCAAGCTACGGAAGTTATCCGACATAACGGATCAGCCCGATAAGATTCCTGGACTTCGGATCCGATCGAGAGATTGATCGCCCTGATATTCAAGGCCGACAAACTATTAATGCACCATTCAATACCGGAGATAACATCAGATAACCTGCCGCTGCCTTCTTCATCTAAAATTTTTACCCCGACCAGCATAGCCTCAGGGGCAATTCCCCGGTATTTTCCATTGGAGTAACGGCCATTGCCGGCGATAATCCCGGCTACATGAGTGCCATGCCCGTTATCGTCATATGGGGAATTCTTTTGGTTCACTAAGTCTTTCCAAGCCAAAATCCGATTGGTCGGCTCAGTCAAGTCCTCGTGAGGATCGATTCCTGTATCCAAAACCGCAACTACGACACCTTTACCGGTCAGCCCCGCCTGGTATGGGATTAGACCGCCGGAGGAGGGTACCGCCACGTCTAGCTGAGTATATACCGGAGAGTCCTGCCAAATTTTATAAACATATCTGGAACGCGCCAGTTCTTCAAGGGACGAGAAAGGCAAATCCGCAACCAGCGACGGGATCATCCGGATCTCTTTATGGATTTTCCCTTGGTTGGAGTCAATCAACGCTGCTATCCGATCCAAGCTTCGGTTGTTCATGACCTCCACGATTAACCGGCGTGGAGAGTCGGACTTACCGAAAACTTCATCAGTCCGAAGTGGCAGCGAGAGTTTCCGCACCCAAAAGTTTTTGGGCGTCATCGCTTAACCCCCTTTCGATCAAAAGATAATATATTATATTACATCAGATTGTAAGATTTCTGGGGAAAAAGCACGACTATTCAAATGAGCGATTATCACAGGCAAGCGCTGCTTGTTTAGAAAGAAAAAGTCGATAGATAAGCAAAAGGCGCATGTAATCGTAATCGAAAAATAATTAATTTAAGTTTAGGTTATCGAAAAAATAATTGCGCTTAGGAGCGCCGCTACACCGAGCACTTCTAATGAATGGTTAAACTTTATCCGACATGAAAAGATCTGACCTAAGATATTAGATCAGATCTTATTAGTGATTAAATGCCGAATAAAGGTATCAAGAATAGAAATAAGAACCACGGAAAACCAAAGAAAGCGGCTTTGGAATCAGCCATGGTTTCACCCCCTTTCCACCGGGGTTAGCGGGACTTCCCCTTAATCCAATGTATGTTTTATTTTTTAAAATGGAACATGATTTACGATCGTTTTTAGAGTGATTTTTTAGTATCAAAATTAAGTTAAGAAATTGCACTATTCTCATTTTAGCTTTGGCTAACAATATATCGATAGGTGCATCAGGGGTAATTACTATATATTTTGCTATGTTCTTAAGAAAGGTTGATTGAAATATGTTTCTAAACTTCTCGGTGCCTTCGCGCCTTATACAGTAAAATGATTTTAGAGCTATAAAAATAGTAGTAGCAGAGGGGGGTCTCTGCGCGAGAAGAAAATAGGGGTATCAAATTAACTATTATTAATAACAGAGCTGAGTTAAGATGTAAATTTGATTTCCTAAAGCAACATCTCAGCGCTGAAATGAAAAAACCCCCGTCATTGGGGGGTTGTGTGGTAAAGAAAAATGATTTATCTTGGGATGCAAACCGGCTGGCCGATTTGGATCGCATTGGGGTTGGTTATATCGGGATTAGCGTTTAACAATTGCTGTAGGGTCAAGCCGAATCGCCGGGCGATTGAATACAAGGTTTCTCCCGCTTGAACCCGGTAAATGGTCCCGCCAAAGCAAGGGAAGGGACCTCCTCCGGGGGAAGGCGGCAGGCAAATTTGTTGGCCAATCCGGAGGCGATCGGGGTCAACCCCTGGGTTAATCGCCAACAGAGCGTCAAGTGTATAGCCGAAACGGCGCGCGATTCCGATGAAGGTATCACCCGGTTGAATAGTATAGAGTGTTCCCGGGCAAGGTTCCGGCCGGGGCGGAGCCGGAATACAGATCCGTTGTCCGACCTGTAACCGGTTGGGGTCGACACCAGGATTGGCGGCCAGCAGCGCTGCTACGGAAATACCGTAACGCTGGGCTAGGCTGAAAAAAGTTTCTCCAGCCAGGACAGTATAGAAAAAGCCTCCGGGGCAAGGGCCCGGCACGCTCGGAACCGGGATGCAAATCTGCTGGCCGAGACGTAAGTTGGTCGGATCTACACCGGGATTAGCCGCTTGGAGAGCGGCGATAGTTGTATTAAAACGCCTTGCCAAAAGATAAAAGGCATCTCCCGGCCTGATTGTGTACACAGTTCCTCCCGGGCAGGGAATTTGGGGTTCATTCACAGACATCTGGGCTTCCTCCATTACATTGAATTGAAACCGGTTTTTCAGAGATTGCCGGTCTCGGTTCATGATATGAGGTTGCTTCGAAATCAGACAATGGAATATGAAAGAAATGCACTTGAGAAGGGATAAACTAATCAGATAATCTGTTGGGCGGAGTTTGGGTCTTTAGCTTCCGAGTTTGAGTCTTTAAAAGGGCGACTTTCAACGTGTGACAGATGTATTTCGGAAAGGATCATAACAGATACTCTACCCCGGTAATTTTCGCATAAAGCGGGTCTCCAGTCACCAGGTCGCCGGGTTCCAGTTCCCTTAAGCTACTTTTCCCCAATGCGCCGGCCAACAACTTCATCTCCGCAACGCAACTTTGGAAAAAGTGGTTTAAATGTTTTGCTCCTTGATCTGGATTATATTTCTGCTTTTCTTTACCATCGTTGTAAAGCAGACCGGTGGGTGGTTCCCAAGGTATGGTTTTGGTAGTTTGGGTATGAGACTGGGCTAACGCCGTAATAGTCCCAATGATTACCGCATCGGCCCCTAAAGCCAAGCATTTAGCAAAGTCGCCCGGAGTAACCAAACCGCCCCCGACTATCAAAGAGACCTTATTTTTTAATCCTCGGTCACGGATAAATTTGGCCGCACGGCATAAAGCCGGGAGCAGGGGCACTCCCGAATCATCCATTAATATTGGGGCTCCGCCATGAGTGCCACCTTCGGTTGCGTCAAAGGTCAAGACATCAATGCCGCCTTTGATATAGATCTCTAGCTCTTGCTCCAGGGAATGGCTGGCACCGAACTTAACTCCGATGGGAACGCCTCCGGTGAGTTCTTTCAGATATTGAATCAAATATTTCCACTGCTCAAAGGTTTCAACTTCAGGGAGCCTGGCTTCCATCAATACGTCCAGTCCGGGAATGGAGCCGTACCTTGCGGCTACCTCCGGGGTTAGTTTTTTGCCGTTAATCCTTACCGGAGCGGAACCCCGGGCTGAGTGGCCCAAAGCGATCTCAATCATATCGGCTTGTTTTAGGATAGTTTCGGTCCGGTTCCAGAATCCGCGGGGAAACTGCAGAATAAATTTTTCGGCAAAGAAACGCTCCTCATGCAAAAAGGGGCCGTTACCTGAGTCGGCTGCGGTTCCGGCCATAGTCGCAGCTTTGGCTAAAGCGATTTTGGCAGCTAAACTATAACCGCTCCCATAGGCCATTCCTCCAATCAGAATCGGGATCTTGAGCTGAAGCGGTTTTTTAGCCAGGGGCCCTAAAACGACGGAAGTATCGACTTCGGTATAATTATTGATGGGTTTTTTAGCTAGATAGACCGGATTAAACTGCAATTTTTCCAAGCTCAAGATCCCCCGCTTCGTTCCGTAAGGACGGTCAAGGGGTTTGCCGGTTTGAGCCCGGAGGTTGGCTTCAAAATATTCGTGCCAGGAGATTTTCCGGAGTAGGGTGAGCCACTCAATCAGCAGCTCCCTTTGGGGAAGGAGTTTCGGCCAGAAGATAAGCACCATCCCGGCAAAAAATCCGGTGCTTAAAGCTAGACCGCAGATTACACCAATTAGAACCAGTAAAAAATTATCCATATTAAAAAATTGTTACCTCAGTTAGTATGCTAATATTTTTACCTGAAACAGTTTTTTAAACCCCAGAACAGTGGATTAATTCTGAAAGCCGTGTCAATAGAGAGGTAAGGTTAAACAAGACGGGAATTTGAAAACCTGGTCCGTGCCCCTCTTTGTTGAAAAGACATTCAGAAATAGGGTCGAAACAGGGAGGGGCCGGATCAATATAACTATACGCTCTATTAATTTCGATTTTTGAATACTGCTTCAGATAAAGCTCTTGATATACCTTCCAATCCAAAACCGCAGCTTGTCCGTATAAACCTCACTGATTCCTATCAACAGGTCAAAATAATCCGGAAAATTGTAAACTTTTCGTATATTGAACTAAGAAGTTTCTTGTTATAATTTACATGGATGTAACAATACTTGTACAAGTATCCGGATCCCCCTAAACTCGAATCCTCTTACTACCTAGAAAATGCTACCGACCATTGTTGCCACGTAGTGGCTAACAACTGCTTGTCGATTCAAACCTACTAAATTTAATAATTGACTTTGTTTAATTGGAATCGATAGGGACGGCCTCGCGAAACCAATAAAGGAAAAGGAGATGAAATTCAATTGAAAAGGTTTTTAATTGCCTTATTACTGATTGCGGTTTTCGGATTGGCGGGAATGAATATTTTTGCCGCCAGCCAAGTCACAGTCACCGTAATGTACAATGCCAATGAATTTCCGGTGGAGTATGCCAAGGCTTTTATGGCTGAGAACCCCGACATCAAACTGGTCATGCTCGAAACCGATATGGCCCGCTTCATGGCCATGAACGCCGCCGGAAACCCGCCGGACATCATGCGGGTCAATGGCGCCGGAATTCCCTACCTGGCCGCGCATAAAATGGCTATGCCGATTGACACTTTACTGAAAAAAGCCAAGTATTTAAAGAAAGAAGACTTCTTACCCGTAGTCGAAAATTTTAAATACAAAGGTAAACTTTATGGCTTCGTTAAAGACTGGAGCCCGACCCTGATTGGTTATTGCAACAAAGAGGCTTTTGCCGAAGCCGGAATTCCAGTGCCAAGCCCCACCCAGCCGATGACTTATGCCAAGATGGCCGAGATCGCCCGTAAGTTGCAAAAAACCGAAGGCGACCGGATTATCCGACGCGGCCTCGCTTTCTGGCCCTTGGATATTAACGCCCAATTAGAGCAGACATTGATCGGTATCGGTCAAAATCTGTATAACAAAGACGGTTCCAAGATTGTCTTGACCAGCAATCCCAAAGTAAAGGAGATCTGCAAATTCTTCTATGACTTGGCCAAGGATAAAATCATTCCCAGCCCGATTTCTCCCTCCGAAGCCTGGGAAGGTTCGATGTTTTCCGGCGGCCGGATCGGGATGATCTTCTATGGCTACTGGTATGGGGCCATGGCCGAGGGTGAAAAAACCAAAGGTAAAGTCGGGGTGATCGCCGCTCCGGTTTGGGATGCCAAACAGCCTAGGATCAGTCCGTCCTTCAACATCGTCGGCGGTTTCATCTCCAGTAAAACCAAGAACCCCGACGCCACCTTCCGGGTTTTCGATTGGTTCTTCGGCGGCCCGCCCGCTCGAGACCGGGCTACCAGCGGTTGGGGGGTTCCCTGCCAGAAATCATTGTTAGGCCTGGTTTCCACTGAGACTGCTTACGGCAAGGAACGCGCCTTAAATTTAGAAACTGAGTTAAAGTACGTTAAAATTGGAAATTCATCACCCTATATCATGCCTGAGATCTACGAGAACTCGATGCGGAAAAACTTTGAGCTGGCCCTGAAAGGCGAAATTTCTTTCGACCAATTTTTAATCAATGTGGAGAAAGAGGTTAACAAAGCCATTGCCGACAATAAAGCTTCGATGAAATAAATTATGTTAACTAAAAAAGCGGGACGGATCACTCCGCCCCGCTTTTCCATCCGGATTAAAAGAGAAAGGAGTATCATGATGACAACCATTAAAACCGCGCCAATTGAAATTGGACCAAAGCAAACTCACTGGTTCCAAAGGTTCATCCAACGGGAAGCAACCGCCTTTTACGGTTTTATCAGCCTCTGGTTGTTGGGTTTCGTTTTCTTGCAAGTTTTCCCGATGGTCGCCACCTTGGTTGCCAGTTTTACCAATTATAACGGATTCGACCTTTCCAGTACCGCTTTTATCGGGTTATCCAACTATCGCGAGGCGTTTCAAAGTCCCGACGCCTGGTATACCATGCGTCAGACTTTCATTTATACCTTGCTCTCAATCCCTTTAAGCATAGTGGTAGCCTTAGGTTTAGCAATATTGCTCAATAAGAAAATCCCCGGCCGCGGAGCCTTCCGGACGGCTTTTTATTTGCCGACCATGATCCCGATCGGCGCCACGGCTCTTGTTTTTAAGTCGATCTTAGACGGTAATTTCGGATTTCTCAACCTCTTCATCAGTCTGTTCCGCAAAGGGACGGTGATAAACTGGATTAACAATTACGGTTTATATTGTTTGGTGGCGATTGCGGTCTGGGGCTGCGGCACGATGATGATCATCTTTTTAGCCGGTCTGCAAAACATTCCCGAGGAACTATTGGAAGCCGCCGAGATTGACGGAGCAAACAAAGGGCAAATCTTTCTCCATATTACCTGGCCTTTACTTACTCCAATCACTTATTTCCAAATTATGCTGGCTATTATCAATGCCTTACAAATGTTTCTCCCGGCCTCAGTCATGGCTCAAGCCCATGATCCGAATAGTTTCTGGAATCCTTGGTATTCCATGTTCGTGTTTCCCGGTTATGCTTTGCAACAAATACTCTCGTTTCAGCGATTTGGCTATGGGACCGCCCTGTTGTGGATCCTGTTTGTCATAATCTTGGCTATAGCGTTGATTGTCCGTAAAACCAGCACATCATGGGTCCATTATGCGGTAGAACAGGAAGGGAGGTCCGGTAAGCAATGAATAATACCAGAAAAGTATCGTTAATCATTACTTTAACTGTGATGAGTTTAATATTTTTATTTCCCCTCTTTTGGATGGTGGTCACCGCTTTAAAACGCCCCGAAGAACTGGCTACCTATCCCATCTCCATCTTCCCGCCGGCTCCCCAATGGATTCATTTCAAGCAGGTGTTAATGGGGACCGAGGTTACCGACTTTTGGCTGGCGATGCGCAACTCGGTTACGCTCTGCCTTTCGACTACCGTAATCGTCACCATATCCAGCGCCTTGGCGGGTTTTGGTTTTGCCCGTTACAAGGCTCCGGGAAAGAATTTTCTGTTTGGGGTGTTGCTCTCAACCATGATGTTACCGCAACTAGTAATTTTAATCCCCCAATATATCGTCTTCGCCAAGCTGGGTTTGTTAACTTTATCGTATCCTTTCTGCTTTCTCCCCTGGTGGCTGGATGCCGCTCCGGGATGGGCGATTTTTATCTTTTACTACCGGCAGTTCTTCGCCAGCCTGCCGAAGGAATTGGAGGATGCCGCACTGATTGACGGTTGCGGGCGGCTCAGAACATTTTGGCAGATCTTCTTCCCGCTGGCAGGACCGGCGATTACGACAACTTGTATTTTTTCTCTGCAATGGCTCTATTCGGATTATATTAAGCCTTTGATCTTCCTGGCTAATGAAAACCAAACCTTGGCGGTGCAGATGATCTCCAATGTGAAGATTCCGGGAGTCTCATTTACGCTCCCCCTGCCGCAGATCCCTTACCAGATGACGGTGGGAGTATTATTTACGCTGCCTCTACTGATAATGTTCTTCATCGCCCAGCGTTACTTCATGCAGAGTTTAGCCACCACCGGCCTGAAGGAATAAGCAATAAAGTTATTTGTTAAATAGCAGGAACTTATTGTCAGATGTTGTAACATAATTATATGAGGGAATTACATAATTGCCTTAATAAACCCTTTGTCCACAATATATAGTGACTAGCTCGGATGTATCTATCAATATATTGTGAGCCAAAGCTTAAATCATGAATTATGCAATTCCTTAATATAAAAACAGTTAAGGAAAAATGGAATGAACCGCATTTTAAAGCTGCAACCAGCCAGCCTGCAAATTAAAATATTACTAGTCGTGTTCCTCGTGGTCTTTTTGTATGCCTCATTGACCGCGCTATTATTGGCTAACCGGTTGAAAAACCGGATTACCGATGCCACCCGCGATAGCATGTTAAGTTCATTGCATTTATCCGAAGGAAAAGTGTTAGGCGAGTTGGCGCGTAGGGCTGAAATCACCAGTAATTTGGCTACCCAGACCTTTATCTTGCGCAATAAAGACAATGCGGCGATTCGCCGAATGATCGCCAACTACCTGGCCATCCTCCACCTGCCTCAAATTAACGGCCTGCCGTATATTCAGGCCGCCTATTTAATCTATCCCAAAACCGGCCAATTCATCTGTTCCGGTCAAAACTGGACGGTGGCCGATTTGAAGCAGCGCCCCTGGTGGCGGCAGGTTTTACAAGGGATCGAGCCCACCGAACCGCTGGGAACATCCTTTGCCAATAATAATATCTTGATTACCCGCAGTTTTATCGGAGACGTCCGGTTGACTCCCGGACCGGCCACGATGCCGATTTATTGGGTTTCGAACGAAACCAGCGAAACCGTAATCATTGGAATGGATTGCTCCGCTGATTTATCCGAAACTCCCACCGGTTCTACTTTTCCCATTGACGGATTATACGGTGAACTTTATGACCCCAACGGCCTGTTGTTGGCGCTTCCCACCTCCGGCGGGCATAGCCCCGAGAAGTATAAGCTCTTCTCCGATAATTCCCAAAAAAAACCTCTCTTGGCCAAAGCGATAGCCGAAGGCCCCGATACTCCGTACGGTTCTTTAATTTATACCAATGACAAGGGGATTAAAGTGTTAGGTATGTATCTTCGGGGAGCGATGGGGTTTATTTATATCAAGGAGAAACCCCTGGATCAGGTTTATGGACCGGTAAATCAGGAGGCCTCTTATGTTATTTGGTTGAGTTTACTGGTTGCAATCGCGGCCGCGCTACTATTAACTTGGTTTCTATTGCACGATGTAGTCCATCCCGTGCATCAGCTGGGCCAAGCCATGGATCAACTCGGCGCCGGTAAGTTGAATACCAGAATCTCCGAGAATCGCCAGGATGAATTCGGAGAACTATTCCAGCAATTTAACGCTACCGCCGAACAACTGGAACAACAGATTCAGGTGGCTTATGTTGAAAGGCTGGCCCGTCGCCAATCGGAGTTGGAATTTTTACAAGCGCAGATTAACCCGCATTTTCTTTATAATACTCTTGATTGTATCTATCGGTTAGTCTTAAGCGGGGACGGCAAAGAAGGCTCCCGGGCCATCCTTAATTTGTCAAAGCTGTTTCGTTTAAGCCTGGGCCGGGGACCGTCCATCGTCACTATCTCGGAAGCCCTGGAACAGTTAAATCACTATCTGGAATTGCAAAGATTGCGCCATGGCGACCGGATTACAGTGGAAATCCAGGTTGCGCCCGCGATCCTGAAATATCAAATACCCAAACTATTACTCCAACCGGTGGTGGAGAACGCATTCGTTCATGGCCTTGAGCCCAAACCTGGTAGTGGAATGCTTGAAATTACCGGGATGCATGAAGGCGATGCCATTCATTTTAAGGTGGTCGATAATGGCGTCGGTCTAAGTGAAGAGCAACTCCGAACGGTGAAGGAAGCTTTAGCCGATCCGACGGTTCCCAGTTCCCATGGTTTAGCTAATGCGCACCGGAGGTTGATCCTGGCTTATGGTGAAAAATGGGGAGTCTCGCTCTCACCCAACCCGGGCGGAGGACTGATAGTTGATATTCGTTGGCCCGCCAATCCTGTTAATTAGGAAATTGCAAAATTACCTTAATAAACCCTTTGGCCACTATTATATAATGATAAGCCCAGATGTATTTATCACATATTGTGAGCCAAAGCTTAAGTCAACAATTAGGCTATTCCTTAAATTAGGGGATTATCAAGGAGGTGGTTAAGATGTTTAAACTTCTAATAGCTGACGATGAAGCCGGTTCCCGCGAGTGGCTGGCGCAGGAGATCCCATGGGAACAACATGAGATTTGCCTCGTTGGTCCGGCCGTTGACGGGAGCGAGGCTTGGCGGATGGTTCAAGATGAAAGACCCGAAATCATCCTCACCGATATCAGGATGCCCGGCATGGACGGGATCGAATTGGCCCGTTCCGCTTTGAACCTGAACCCACATACTAGAGTTTTGGTGATCAGCGGTTATGATGAGTTCGCCTACGCGAAAAAATGTCTTGAATTAGGAGTTACGGGATACATTCTCAAACCCACCCCCCCGGAGGAAATTTTACAGGCGGTACTCAAAGAGCGCGACCTGCTCCTTAACAAAAGAAATGATGAAGCAACTAGGAAATTATTCCAATCTCAGTTGGAAAATAGCATCCCCATCTTACGGGAACATTTTCTCCGGGATTTGTTATACGGGGAGATTGAGGAAAAGGACCTGCCGGAACGTCTTTGCTTTTTAAAACTGCCGTTCCAACCGGAGCAGCCCTGCATTGCTTTGATTTTGGAAATTGAAGATAATACCGGGTTTTACCTGAATTATGATGAGCGGGAGCGGCAACTAATCTGGTTTCTGATGAACCGGATCGCGCAAACTGATATAGGAGATCGGGGATTTACCGCCCGGTTGGAGCGGGGCGGGGTTGGTGCAGTGTTATTTGGCTCGGTTGATTGCGCAAATAAGGAATTAATAGAGTCGGCCAACCGGATGGGCCGTTCCATATTGGACCAGGCCCGGCTACACCTTTCATGCGCTTTGGTGATCGGTATCGGAGGAATTGCGCCAAATCTAACTCAAGTTAGGGATTCCTTTGAGCAGGCAAAACAAGCCCTGAAATACCATTCTCAGTTCGGGGTGGAAACCATCGTCGCTCATTCCAATTGTTTCTCCGGTGAAAAACCCCTTCCGGTATTTTTACCGATTGATGAGGAGAAGTTAAAGGCCAGCTTGGAAAGGGGTAACTCCGCCGGGTTAATCAAGGCAACCCTTGAAAATCTATTAGGATCAGCCCTTTCAAAACACGACCCCTCCCAAACTTCGGATCAACAACGGGAAACCGGTTGGATGTTAACGGGGACCTTGGTCCGGCTCTCCCAAAGAGCCGGTTTGACAGTTAGGGATGTAATGGAGGCGGAAGATTATGCTTTACTGATGCAAGGCGGCCCGAGCGGAAGCGCCGAGGCTGTGACCCGGTGGTGGGAAACCCAGTTTGGCCGGCTGGGCCATGCCATTCAAAAGTTATATAACAATTCTCAGCGGACTTGTATCCTTCAGGTCAAAGAATATATCGAACAAAATCTGGCTGAGTCGATTACCCTATCCAAGGCGGCAAATTGGGTTTACATGAGCCCTTCATATCTGAGCCGCCTCTTCCGGGAACAAACCGGGGAGAGTTTCTCCGAATATGTTACCAGGCGGAAAATGGAAGTTGCCCGGCGTTTATTGGAGGAAGGCAATCAAAAAGTTTATGAGGTTGCGATGGCGGTTGGTTATACCGACCCGGCCTATTTCGGCCGCGTTTTCCGTCAATATTTTAATGTAACGCCTACTGATTTACGAAAGTAGTGTGATATGCCCGGGTTTCGGGCTTTTTTCATTTAAAGTTTCAATAGCCGATAGTGCAATCCGCATGTTACATTCAGCGATATTCAACATAAAATGGTTCCGAAAGGAGGATGGCGCATGAACTCCAAGGACAATATCATCCAAATAGGTTCCGAATCCCACCCGGGAACAATATCCCAATCTTGCGGGAGTCCAATCGATTCATCAGCGAAAAAACCGGAATGGCCCAAAAAACCGGAATGGCCAAAAGATCCGGAATGCCCCAAAAAACCGGATCATCCCAAGCCTCCTCAAGTTGGTCCTTCCCAGACCCATGTGCACGAATTTCAGGGAAGCACCAAGCTGGCCGAGGCTGGTGAGGACCGGCATAATCACCGTTTTGCCGGAGTGAGCAGTGAAGTAATACCCTTTGGTAATAGCCATGTCCATGGTGTGTTCGTTAATACCGACTTTTTCGATGAACATCTCCATGAAATTGCCGCAGTTTCAGGACCAGCCATTGAAGTGGGTGATGGAAAACATGTTCATTTTGCAAAATTCATCACCACTGTCGACGATGGACATTTTCACGAGTTCCAATTCGCCAGCTTGATCGAGGACCCGTTAAACTAATTTGGATTAGTTATAATTCGGGCTAATATTAAAGGCCTCTAGTCCCAGAAAGGGCGGAGGCCTGACTTTTCACTTCTAAAATTTAAATGAATTAAAGAAAATTAAATTGCGAAACAACAATGTTTCCTCTGCGCCTTGGCGCCTCTGCGGGAGATAAAAAGCTCGGATCTCTTTGAAGCCTAAAATTTTTAATCCTTCACTCCCTCCAACTCCTTAATCCCGACCGTCAATCCCAAACCGATCCCGAACATAAAGATCATCGCCGCTGACACAATCCCTGAGTCATTGACCATAAAGCCGATTAAAGCCGTAACGGCGATACCCGTCAAACCCGCCACCGCTTCCGGATGCTTCTCCTTTAATTTTTGGAGGCGCGCCGGGGGGAACCGGTAAAGCAACGGCATTGCCAACAAGATTCCGATTAAAACTAGGGTCAGGGGAGTACTACTGAGCAAGCGCAAGTTAAGTGAGAGCTTGCGGATGACCATAGCGTAAAAAACCATGGGGCCGCGTTCTCCGATCGCCAGCAACAATTGGCCCAAATGGCTCAGGGAGTCGCGATTGAGAAACAAGTCCCATGCCCCCGCCAAAACCAGGGCAGCCAGCGTCATCAAGCCAAGCCGGATAATCTCCCTAAGGCGGATCGGCTGTTTCAGCCATAAGTAATTGGTTATCCCCAACCCCGTCAAAGCGGTGATCCCCCCGCCTACATCCGCTCCGAAGTTGGGATGGATCAAGATCAAGCTCAGCAGAAATGCAATAAATGGTACCAGCCCGCCCCGGTTTTTAAAACCTTTAATCGATAGCGACAAACCGACTAACGACGAGCCCAGCAAGATACCCATATACTCGTTTCCGACGCCGTAATATCTGGCTCCGGTGACCACCGAGTACCCTAAGAACGACTTCCCCCGTTTGTTAAGCAGTTACCAGCTACTAACCTGCAGTAAGAATAGCGATCAAAAATAACGCCCGATCAAAATCCTTTTCCGAAATAAAGTAAGCGCCAAAAAAGATAGCCCCGCTAATCCCGGCGGCCCAAGCGAGAACGGCAGGCCATTCTACCGGGTCTATTAAGGCTTCCAGCAAAAAAGCAGCCGGAGCGGCAATTAAAAATAAATAACCCCAAGCCAGCTTGGTAATTAGCTTTCGGCTGAAACGAAAGAAAAAACAGATCAAAAATAATATAATCATTCCTAAGAATAGATAAAAGTAGCCCGTCAACAGCGGCCAACGAATGGCATAATTCTGTTCCAAATTAGCCCGGCTTTGAAGTATTTGACGCCAGTCACCAGGTTTAGGCCGGAGATGAAAAACCATATCGTTTTTTTCGAGGTTCAAAAATCTTGACAGAGTGGACCGTAGATCATTATAGGTCACAATTCCCCGTTTTCGGGTACTGGGGGAGTAAAGGACTCCTCCGTTAAACCCGGCCCCCTTTAGCAGTACCGGTGTTAATCCAAGATCAGTTTTGAACGAACTACGGGTGTATGCTAGAAGCAGTGTGTTATTAAAATCGGTTTCAGCGCCAATCCGCGAAACCAGATCCTCATAAAATTGGACCGGCCGCTTCGGATAGCTTTCTTTGAATACGGGAAGGTTTAACGGCCAATTTTTGGAGGCGGCCGGAAATCTTACTAATCCTGCCGATCCTGTCCCCAGAAAATTTAATAAATTAGGGTGGTTGGCGGAGATTTGCGACCATTGAAGATCGCTAAGATCTAAAATGATCACTTGTTTCTTGCCCGCAGCGAAACTTTCCGTCGCGGGAGTGATAACAAGCATCATCAATAGCAGAATGGCTGGAAATAAGGCGGCCTTTAATAATTTGCCCCTCATCATAATAGGAGGATGGGCTTGCAGCCCATCACCCGCTTTCTCATGCCGAAATCTCATTGCTGTACCTGCCGCATTTATCCCCCCAAACCGCAATCGTGTTCCGGTCTTGTTCCACCCGGATCACCTCGCAACCGTTGCTGCATCCTTTGCATTCGAAAACGGAAGGCGTAAGTTCCAGGTTTAACTGATGGAAGCCGCGAAACCTGGTTCCGCTCCCGGTTTTTTGCCAATGGTTCCTGGCTAACAGCGCCGCGCCAATGGCCCCCATCACATTATAATAGCGGGGAACGGTGATCTCCAGCTTTAACTCCCGTTCAAAGGCGGCCCGGATGCCCCGGTTCGCCGCGACCCCTCCTTGAAAGATGACCGGTCCCTCCAAATGTTTGTCCCGGGCCAGATTGGTTAAATAATTTCTTACCAATGCTTCGCAAAGCCCGTTGATAATCTCCGCCTTGGAAAAACCTAATTGTTGTTTGGCGATCATGTCCGATTCCGCGAAAACGGTACACCTTCCGGCAATCTTTACTCGGTTGACCGCGGTTAGCGCCAGATCGCCGAACTGTTCAATCGGCACCTTCAACCGTTCCGCCTGATGATCCAGGAAGGATCCGGTCCCCGCGGCGCAAACCGTATTCATGGCGAAATCGCTGACGACCCGATTTCTAACCAGAATTATCTTCGAGTCCTGCCCGCCTATTTCTATGATCGTACGGACCTCGGGGTAATAATGAATGGCAGCGGTGGCGTGAGCCGTAATCTCGTTTTTGACCACATCGGCACCTAATACAGCCCCCGCTAATAATCTGCCGCTGCCGGTCGCTCCCACGCCGCCAATTACCGAGTTTTTAAATAAATCCCGGATTTCAACCATGCCCGCTTGGATAATCCGTAATGGCTGGCCGTCATTGCGGTAATATTTATCAAAGAGCAGCGCTCCATCTTCAGCCAGGAGCACAATGTTGGTGCTGACCGAACCGACATCAACCCCCACAAATAGCCTGGACATCATACCCCTCCTTTAAAATTTCATGCCGGGTCCGGAGCAATTCCACGAAAGCCTCCAACCGGATCATGTTGTTGACCCAGCCCATTTGTTCGTCTAAGGAAAGGGAAAGGATAGGCAGATCCAAATCCGTGGCTAAAGCCGGGATAATTGTCTGAGTCACCAACTCCGGCATACAGCCGAAGGGCAGTAGATGGATGATTCCATCGAAACCCTGTCTCTTAAAATCCAGAATGTAGCCGATATTTTCTTTTTCATGGCCCCCAACGGCATTTTTGAGGTAAGCATCGGCCCCGCGCAATAATTTCCGGGGCGGAAAAATGCAGTGCTTGAACCAGTTGGAGATGTATTGGTTCCGGACGACTTCCACACCCAACCGGGCCATCTTTTCCTCGATTTCATTATTGGAGCAGCCTTCCATTACTAAGTAAATCTCGCCGACCAGGCCCACTTTGAGAATGTCCCTGTTTTGGTCAACCGGTATGGCGGCGATGATTTCTCCGGCTTCCTTGACAGCCTTCCGAAGCTGTTTAAGATTGTCGCAGCTTTCCAGCAAACTCTGTATTTCCGGCCACTTCCGGCTACAAGTCCCCGGGATCTTTTCATAGGGGCGTAAATGATTAATCTGTTTTTGAAAGTAATCGCTGGCATAGATCAGCCGAATCACCAGATTTAAAGTATTGGCTGCCTCGGGCAGCGGCCGGCCGTTGCCAATTTCCCGGCAATGCCGTAAAAAGCCTTGCCAATCTTCGAAGGGCGAATCAAAGACGATCACCTTGACCCGATAGCCTAATTGGTTCAAGATCCGTTCGCTTAAATCGCCGTAATAAACCGCCCGGCAAGCGCCGATAAAACCGGTAGTGACAATGACTTCCGCTCCCAGTTCCAACGCTTCCAGGTAACTGCCTAAAATGATCTTAAAAGGGAAGCAGATAAACTCCGGGCTGTATTTGGCGCCCAACTCAATCGTTCTTTGACTGGGCCGGGGCGGCATGATCACTTCGTGCCCCAAACGTTCAAAGAGTTTTTTGTAAATCAAAACCGGTCCCAGGTAGGGGAAGGTTATCTTCAAATCGCCCGCTCCTCCTTTATAGCAGCCAGCATATCGGTGAACGCCTCCAAACGGGTCCGTAAATGCCCGTCTTCTTGGTGATCGTCCAGATTAATCAGTAATAACGGTTTTTCTTTTTGGCTGGCTTCAATACTTAAAATCTTCATCGCCACCGAATCCGGCCCGCATCCGAAGGTAGTGACGTAAATCAGGCCGTCGATTTTGGAATCGTTGATAAAACTAAGACCCGCTCCCAGAAGCATCTTGCCGAAGTTCCAAAACAACGGCCTTTTTAACCCGGCCAGGTTTTGTTCAATCAGGAGGGGATCAAGCATTTCCCAGGTGGTTACGGCGGCTCCCAATTGATGGAGTTTCTCTAGGATTCCCTTACTGATGAAAGGATCGTACAGACTATAGGCATAACCCAGTAGCCCGATATTAAGGCCGCCTGCCGGCCGCCCCATTTTCTCCCCAACTGTCGCTTCCCAAAGCGTGATTCGCTCCGATCTGCATTGGGCCAATATGCTTTGCCAAGCTTTATCCGCCTGACCCGTCGCAGCCTTCATTCGCCGCACCATAGCCCGGCCCAGCTCCGGGAATTTGGTCACCCTAAGATCCAAACCATTACAAACAATCTCCGGCGCAAACGTCCGCTCCGCCCCGAGGCCGGTAGTGTAGCGGACGATCTCCGGCAACCCGATTAATTTCGGACAAAAAAAATTTGCCTTGCCTTGAGCGGTCATCCTGGGCAACAGGATTTGATCGGCCCCTTTTTCCAGGAGATTTAAAACATGCCCGATAAATACCTTGACGGGAATGCAGAATTCATGCGGCAAACGCCTGCCGCCCCGGTCGGCGGTTTGCCGGTCGCTGGCATCGGAGAATACCGCTTCCATGCCGGAAAGGGTTATCAATCGCTGCCAGTAGGCAAAATGATACGATGCAAAAAGCGTTCCGGGGATACCGATTCTGATCTTGCTTGATGGTTCATCCATAACTGTGATTATTGCCGGAAAGCATTGGAAATATTCATTTTCAACAAAGAACATTATCAACCACGAAGAGCGCGAAGAACACGAAGGAAGATCAAAACAATCAACTTAAATTATACAAAAATACTTCTTTTCCCAAGTCTTCGCGTCCTGTGTTCCAAGAAGGGACGAAGTCGCGGAGGACACGGATGTCCGGGAGCGACCTTCGTGGTAAAGATCCTGAACACTATCGCAATCACCCGTATCGGCGCAAAAGTCAGCTTGAAAATATTTTTTTTAGACGGTGGAATATTAATTTCGAAAAATTATTGTAGTTATAAATTTAGTTATTTAGAGAATTAAAAGGAGATTACCATGCCAGAATTGCCAATCCAGTTATATTATCCCGCTTTAGCCTTTTTATTATGGGCTTTAGTCTTGTCTTTCATCCCTAAAGAAGAAATCCGCACACTTTTTTGGCTCAGTTTCTTATGGGGCTATCTGGGAAACAAAACTTTTGCAGTTATTTTCATTAATCTCCTTCATCTTTATCGCTGGAAACAAGCTATGCCGTTCGAATTTCTGGGAGCGCCACACTGGCTGGTCTTAGGCTGGGCTTTTACTTTGATGCTTTATTTTTACTTTCTGCCTAAAACTAAGGAATGGTATTCTTTTCCCGCTTACTTATTCGCGTTTTCATTAGCCAGCGCGGCTTTGGATCGAATTTTTAACAATATCGGTCTCTTGGAATACATCCACTGGAACCCGTTTTACCGTTTCCTGCTGGCCTTGGCTTGGTTTTACGGAGCGGCCAAGCATTACCGGTACTTGGCTGAAAAGGGGAGGTTGTAGGAATCTCCACCCAGCCCTGAAACGACTGGTCGTTCCCGGACATCCGTAGTGCCCGGATGACACAGGACGTAGCAGCCAGGATGGTGAAAAGCGAAGTCCGTGTTCTTCACGACTTCGTTCCGTCCTGGAACATAGTTAGGTATATGAAAAACATTCTTAACCCCCTTCGGGGCTCGGCAAAAGCTTCGAAGCATAACCTAGCCCGGCTTTGCCGGGGTTGAGAAAGATTTTAAAAAACTTAGCCCAGGGGTTTGAGCCCTGGGCGGACAGAATTAACAATAACAGAATTAACAATAATTGATTATTTTCAAACCGGCCTCTGCTTATCTTATTTACCGCTTTGCCTGAATCCCGAATTCCTTCCACGACTCCTGCGGCATCTCCAGCTAAACTATTTTCCGGGCTTCGGAGGCCATCTCTTCCAGTTGGCCGTATTCCGCCTCCAACT
>JBLNDC010000348.1:0-9801 GCA_050261255.1 Bacteroidota bacterium | reverse complement strand
GATCGGATCAAATGTGCTCATCTCCGCATTGCGCAAGGTTACCCCAGATGAATTACGGATCCCGATCTTCATTGTGGTGATAGCTACCTTCGTTACTGTGGTTGATAAAATGATGGCCGCTTATGTTCCGGGGCTCCATGCGGTGCTTGGTATTTATATACCCCTAATTGTGGTCAATTGTATCATCTTCGCTCGGGCTGAAGCCTTCGCTTATAAACAAAAAGTATCGGATTCGTTGGCGGATGGAATTGGGATGGGACTGGGTTTTACCTTGGCTTTAACGGGGATTAGCGCTGTCCGGGAAATACTGGGGACCGGTACTTTCTTTGCAGCTAAAGATTATGGTTTTGAAGGGATTAAGCTTTTTTCCAAAGATGTGGCCGCCTTAATCATGATTTTACCACCGGGCGCCTTTATCACTCTCGGTTTGATGTTAGGGTTCATCAATTGGCTGGGCCGCAGGAAGGAGGCTAACAATGATTGATACGCTGGTTATCATCTTTGGAGCAATTTTGATTAATAACTTCGTATTATCCCAATTCTTGGGGATTTGTCCCTTCTTGGGCGTATCCAAAAAAATTGAGACCGCCCTGGGAATGGGTTTTGCGGTTACCTTCGTGATGGGGCTAGCTTCCGGAATCACCTATGGGGTCCAGAAAATCCTCGAGTATTTACATGTGGAAGTATTGCAAACCTTAACCTATATTTTGGTGATTGCGGTATTAGTCCAATTTGTGGAGACAGTCTTAAAAAAGACCAGCCCCGGCCTTTATCAGGCCTTAGGCATTTATTTGCCGTTAATCACTACTAACTGTGCGGTTTTAGGTGTGGCTTTGATTAATTTCAATCAAAATTATGGCTTTTTAAATTCAGTTTTAAATGGAGTCGCCGCGGCACTCGGATTTACCTTGGCTATCGTGTTGTTTGCCGGGATTCGGGAACGTTGGGTGACAGCGCCGATTCCCAAATCACTACAAGGGTTTCCAATCGCGTTATTAACTGCCAGCTTGATGTCGATCGCCTTTTTAGGGTTTACCGGTTTGGATTTGAAAGCGTTTTTCATGTATTTTGCCAATTTTAACTGGTCGGAATATCAAGCATATCTTGGCCGGTTGTTTTAAGGAGGGTTAATGATGACTTTGGTTTTGGTAGCAATAGCCTTATTAGGAGTTATGGGCCTAATCTTCGGCTGGATTTTAGCTTTTGCCTCCAAAAAATTGGCGGTTGAATCAGACCCTCGAATTGGCGAAATCATTGGGGTTTTGCCGGGGGCCAATTGCGGAGCTTGCGGTTATCCGGGCTGTAGTGGTTTAGCGGAAGCGATAGTCAACGGCGTGGCGCCGGTCGGCGCTTGTCCAGTAGGAAAAGCGCCGGTGGCTACCAAAGTTGCCGCGATTATGGGCGTTACATTTGACAGTAACGCAAAACCGAAATTTGCCCGGGTGGTCTGTCAAGGAGGCAAAGCGGAGCGGGTTGATCGTTTCTATTACATGGGCGTGGCGGATTGCGCCGCGGCCGGCATGTTGAACGGCGGCCCGAAAATGTGCGAATACGGCTGTCTCGGACTGGGAAATTGTGTCCGGGCTTGTATGTTTGAGGCTTTAAAAATTAACGATAACGGCCTTCCGGAGGTTAACCCCAAACGTTGCACCGGTTGCGGCGCTTGTGTCAAGGCTTGCCCCCGGGGGTTAATGAAATTGATTGACGAAGACCAGCAAGTAATGGTCCTCTGCAAGAGCCACAGTAAAGGCCCTGAAGTCCGGAAAGCTTGCAAAGTAGGGTGTATCGGCTGTGGCATTTGCGTTAAAAACTGTCCGGAACAAACTATTACCTTAACGGATAACCTAGCTGAAATTAATCCGGAAAAGTGCACCGCTTGTGGAATTTGTGTCGAGAAATGCCCGATGAAAACCATTAAGTTCGTGCAAGAGGCCGGAAAGGTTAAGGCCAAAGTAGGTTAAACAGCAGTTTGTTTTTTAGTAGTTAATTAGAATAAACAAAAAGACCAGTTTTAATGGCTGGTCTTTTTTTTAGTTTAAGGTAATTATGCAATTCCCGCAATTGCAATAAGAAATTCCTAATTTAAGAAATCCTTAAGCTGAGTAGAGTTCAGATAAACCTTTTTCCTTTTTAAGGTTGGGTTATTCATACTAAGTACCCAATTTGAAACTCTTTTTCAAAAATTTTTTTAAGAAAGATAGTTGACAACGGATAGCGGCAGGAATATAGTGAAAGAGAAGAAAATTTCCAAAAATAAAAGGTAGGTGAAGACAGTGGAGGGAGACCCTAGTAATTGGCGACAAACCGGATTTAACAACCGATTATCGAAAACTCCATTGTTGGAAGCCGCCCTTTTTATCTATTATTGACGCTTCTAACCGTTTCCTCAAGATAAACAAGGCTGGTTCTTCTTCCAATGGAATCCGTACTTTAGTTTAAACCAAGTAGCAATCATATTAATGGAAGGGGAGACGGCCTTATGCTCCGCGCTTATCTTTCTGTAAACGATGAATTAACCCCCGTTGACAACTTGACTGAAAAAGGGATTTGGATTAATCTGATTAACCCTCCTGAAGCGGAAATAACGAAAGTTGCCGCTACGACCGGCATTAGCCACGACTTGTTACGGGCGGCGCTGGACGCCGAAGAACGCTCCCGGATTGAGGTTGATGAAGGCCAACTCTTGATCTTGATCAATGTCCCGATTTCCGAAGGGGAAAACGGTTCACTTTTCTACGACACGGTTCCGCTAGCGATCATCGTAGTTGAACATCTGGTGGTAACTGTCTGTTTAAAGGAGAACCCGATAGTCTCGGAGTTTGAGTATGGTAAGAACCGTTCCTTTTATACCTTTAAGAAAACCCGCTTTGTTTTACAGATGTTGTTTAAGACCGCCACTTATTTTTTGCGCTATCTACAACAGATTGATAAGAAATCAGGCGAAATCGAAACCAAACTGCATGGTTCCATGAGAAATGAAGAATTAATTAGATTATTAAACCTCCAAAAAAGTTTGGTCTACTTTACAACTTCATTACGGGCTAATGAAATTGTAATGGAAAAAATGCTCAGACTCCAACTCAAATCGCCTATGGTCAATGTGGACCCGGATACTGCCATGACCACTCAAATTTTAAAGATGTACCCGGAAGACGAGGAGTTGCTGGAAGACGTCATTACTGAAAATAAACAAGCGATTGAGATGTGTCAAACTTACAGCAATATTTTAACCGGCACCATGGATGCATTCGCTTCGATTATTTCTAATAATTTAAATATTGTTATGAAATTTTTAACCTCGATCACGATTATTTTAGCCCTTCCAACTATGGTCGCCAGTTTCTTTGGGATGAATGTAGCGCTACCGATGCAGAATTCACCTCATGCTTTTATCTTTACAATTTTTCTCTCACTTCTTTTGGGCGCCATCGGAGTAGTGTTGCTCCGGCGAAGGAATATGTTTTAACGCCGCTGGCGCAGATGCCGCTGATTAAGCGGATATTGGTTAGACCTTGTGACCCGGTACTCTTAGGGTAGAGGTAAAATAAATAGCTTAAATAAAAAACAGTCGAATCGCAAATGATTTGACTGTTTTTGCATATTTAAGGAATTGCATAATTCTCAATTTTAGCTTTGACTCACAATATATTGATAGATACATCTGGGCTTATCTCTATATATTGTGGTCAAAGGGTTTGTTTAGGTGATTTTGCAATTCTCTTATATTAAGAAAATATTTTAAAAAAGGGAAAATAGCCGATTTAACGAATACTTTTCTAAGCTGTTGTTTTATAAAAAAATAAAAACCCACAATCGGGCTTTTAATAAGTTTTCTAAATGAATGGTCGGGGTGAGAGGATTTGAACCTCCGGCCTTTCGGTCCCGAACCGAACGCTCTACCAAGCTGAGCCACACCCCGAAAAACTGCATTTATTAGTATAGCAGAGAGTTTACTGTTTGTCAAAGGAATCTTTTTGAAAAGTTACGTGTTAAACGTACCGCGTTACGCGTCTGGGTATGAGTGAAGCAGGTCTATTTTTGTTAAGACTGCCTTGCTCTTCAGTTATAATCCGCGCTATCTAATTATTCAGCACCATCAGCAGTTTGGTTTTTCGCATAACGCATAACCCGTAACGCGTAACGAATTACAAAAGTTTGGAGGTACTACATGATGAAAATTACTTTTTGCGGCGCGGCAGGCACCGTCACCGGTTCCTGTTATCTCGTTGAAACCGGGTGTTACCGTTTTATAGTAGACTGCGGTATGTTTCAAGGTAGTAAAGAAATCCGCAGCCTAAATGAACGCGACTTTTTATTCAATCCGGCGGATTTGGATTTTGGGCTATTAACCCATGCTCATATCGACCATTCCGGGTTAATTCCGAAATTGGTTAAAGGCGGTTTTTCCAAAAAAATATACACCACCAAGGCAACCTTAGAATTATGTCGAATTATGTTGCCGGATTCCGGACATATTCAGGAGATGGAGGTTGAATGGCGTAACCGAAAGCGGGCTCGCAAAGGTCAACCTCCACTGGAACCTTTATATACATCAATCGATGCGGTAAATTGCTTGTCTCAATTTCAAGCCGTTAATTATCGGGAAGAATTCAAGCCGGTTCCGGGGATCACGGTCCGTTTTTTAGATGCCGGTCATATCTTAGGTTCTGCGTTGATCGAAATTTATATTGTCGAAAATGGTTCAACCACTAAAATCGTATTTTCCGGAGATTTAGGCCAAAAAAACCAACCGATTATTCAAGACCCATCTTATGTAAGTCAGGCTGATTATGTGCTGATTGAGTCCACCTATGGAAATAGATTGCATGAAGACTCCGATGAGAGAGTCATACAATTGAAGAAAATGATTATCGAAAGTGTTGAAAGCGGAGGAAACTTGGTAATTCCGGCCTTTGCGGTTGGTCGGACCCAAGATTTGCTTTATCACATCCGGACTTTACTGTTGAAAAGCGAAATACCACGACTCCCGGTATATATCGATAGCCCGATGGCGGTCTCGGTAACTGAAATCTATCGTGATAATCCGGGATATTATGATCAACCAACTCTGAAAATGTTAGCTGACAACCAAAGCCCGTTTGAGTTCAATAATCTTCATTTTACGCGGACTGTCGATGATTCGCGCCGGATTAACGAAATCGCGAAAGGTGCAATTATCATTTCCGCCAGCGGAATGTGCGATGCCGGACGGATTTTACACCACCTAAAACATAATTTGTGGCGTCCGGAATCCCATATTTTATTTGTAGGTTATCAAGCCGAAGGGACCTTGGGAAGAAGGCTTCTGGAGGGCGCAAAAGTCGTTAAAATTATGGGTGAAGAGATCGGGGTTAGGGCCAAAATCCATTCGATCGGAGGTTTCTCAGCCCACGCGGACCAAGCGGGTTTAATCGATTGGCTGAAAGGATTTGCACAATTGCCCCGTGGTATTTTTATCACTCATGGTGAGAATGACGCCCAAAAAGAGATGGCGGCTTTAATCCGTCAACAATTCGGGATCGAGCCGTCACTCCCGGTTTGGGGAGAAGAGTATGTATTGAATACCACCGCTCAGCGGCAAAAACTACTAAAACCGGCCACGGCTAACTTCACCCTCGATCGGACTGTAACTGACTTGGAACACTCGGTTTTAAATTTACGTCGTCAAATTGAGGGAAATTCCTTGGAGAAAACCGGCGCTCAATTGGCTGATATCCGAAGAATTATCTCGGATTTGGAAACGCTCCTTAAATAAGTAGATCTAATTTTTTTGATCGAAAACCTCACCGACAGCCCTGCTAAAAACATATTATGTCTTAGATAAGTTAGAAAAAAATTTTCCCGGGGAGGGCTGTCCGGGGATGAATATAAAATTGGGTAGGCATTACCTTGCTGACCTTTATTTATGTCAGAATAAGTTTTGGGAAGATCCTTTACAATTAGCGACCGAAATTGCCAAGGCATTGGCGGTTAATAATTTTAACTGGGTAATTCGGACCGCGGCGTATCCCGTTATTCTGATTAGCGGTGAATTTGATGCTACTTTCATTCTAATCCAGATCTTTTCGGAACAGAACTTTTTAGCATTAGACTTTTTTACCTGGAACCCGGATTTTGATCTGGCGCATTACAGTGACTTACTGGTTGAATTATTAGCTCCCCAAGTGGTCGCGGCTGAAACCAGATTTCGGGCGGAACATTTGAATTAGATATGAATCGAATAATCAATAATGATACGGGCAATCTAAAAATAATCATCAGTTAAATCCTAAGTTGTTCAAAGATTTTAAAGATATAATTTTTTCGCCGTGTTCGGGAAAGAGGTATCGGATGAGAGTCGATGGTTATAATCGTCTTATTGAAGTTTGTCGGGAACAAACCGAAGTAAAAGAGCTTTATTTTATCGCGCGATTTCAAAGCCGGAAAGATTTAACGGTCAATATTAATAATGGGCGGATCGAAGAGGTCAGTACCGGCGTTTTGGAAGGGCTCGGGATTCAAGTCTTTAACCGGAGAGGGTTTATGGGATTTGCCGCCGCCGACCAGTTGAACCCGGAAGTAACCGCAGAATTAATTGAAAAAGCTGCTTTCCTTGCCGCTCAGGCTGAATTGTTCAATGGCGAACCGAATCATGAGATTTTAAAAGTCCCGCCTTTGAAAAAGCGGATCGAAATCCGGCAAGAATGCCCTTTTGACAGCCTATCCCTGAATGAA
The DNA here is from genome assembly GCA_050261255.1 of Bacteroidota bacterium. GTDB lineage: Bacteria > Bacillota > UBA4882 > UBA8346 > UBA8346 > JAAYHS01. The sequence continues at coordinate 3,087 of JBLNDC010000348.1, read as the reverse complement.
ATCGAAGAACGTTTGCAGTTACTCAATAAAGAAGTGGCGGAGATCGACCCCCGGTTATCGGTCCGGACCTTATTGAGACTGACTGATGAAGAATGGCGAATTGTGAGATCAGACGGGACCGATGTAATCTTCAACACTCCACGTTCTTTTATATATCATATGATCACCGCCAAGTCGGGCTCTAGGACGTCGACAACCTATGCTAATCTTCCCGGGACCGATCTGCGAGTCATTGTCAATCGCCAAAACTTAGAGCGTCTCACGCAACGCGCCCAAAAAGCTGCCAACCTGAGTTTAGATCTGCTTGAGGCTGAGGATCTTCCGGCCGGCCATTACAAACTAGTAATTGACTATGCTTTGGCAAAAGGTTTAGCTCATGAAGCTTTTGGACATGCCGCCGAGACCGACGCCTTGGAAAGCTCGATTTTGGGTGAGAAGGGACGGCTGAAGGCAGGTATGACGGTGGCTAATCCCAAACTTTCAATTATCGACGGTCCTATTGAAGGAGACTATGCTTATCAGCCGATCAGCGCCGTCGGTATCGAACGTCAAACCGTAAAAATAGTTGATCACGGAATACTCCGGGCCGGTTTGGCGGATATATTCTCAGCCGGTAAAGCCGGAGTCCCATATACCGGCGCTGAGCGGGTCGAAAACTTCTATCAACTACCCATCGCCAGGATGACCAATATTCGAATCGAGCTTGATGATCCGATACCGGTCGATCTCCCGCTTGAAGAGATTAAACCGGCTAATTTATACCGCATCTTGATCGAACGGCAGTTAGTCGCTCCGCACGAAAGAGTTTTATACTTAACCGGCTTTCAAGGGGGGCAGGTCAACCCGGCCTTTGGGGATTTTGTTTTTCATTGTAGCGGGATTTATCTCTTGGGGGAAACACCGGTCCTGTACAAGCCGGCTATTTTTAGCGGCAAGGTGCTTTCGGTACTCCAATCCGTAATCGCCGCCTTGGGCCCATTACAAATTGACGCCATGGGGACCTGTGGCAAAATGGGACAATCGGTCCCTAGTTGCGGAGGGTCACATTTATTTTTAGTAATTGCGGAAAACCCTGAGATTATGATTGGGGGTAAATGAATGGAGTTATTTGAAAGATTAATCGATTCCCTTGAAAAATATTCGAAAACCGACCCCGATTTAATGGATTGGCGGTTTGACCTTCATGAATCTAAAGGCCTTGAAGTAGGTTTGAAAGATAATCGAATCGGCGGTCCCTATTCAGCGCCAGCATATAAAAGAAGCACCTCCGGGGAACTTTACTTGATTTGGAAAGATAACCGTTACACCTCAACCAAACTTGATTTAAAATCGATTGAAGCTTTCCATGAGCATATAAAAATCTGGAAAACCACTGCTTATCATGATCCGGATGGCGCCGGGTTGTATACCCCCAAACAAATACCCCGGGTTTTGTTGGAAGATATTCAAGCGAAAGCGATAGTTCGCGAGGAAACTGAAAAACCTTTTCAGCTTTTGAATCGAGGCCTAACTAGGCTGCAAGCTCTAGGACTACGAAAGATTGACGGTAAATTAAAATGTTATGAAGACTTACGGACTATCGCTAATTCTCATGGGTTATTGGAGCGATATTCTCAAACACCGGTGGAATTTTTCTTCGAAGTGAACGACAGCTACGGACGGTCTTACCAAGAAAAAAAATGGCCGGATGAGACCGAGATCGACCGAATCATTGAAGAGATCGGCCAAATCGGTAAGCTTTTGGAAAAGCAAGCGCCCAGTATCAAATCCGGTCCGCTAAAACTATTGTTTCCACCGGATATTTTTGAATCGTTTTTAGGATATTTTTTAATTAACAATCTGTATGGCAGTTTGGTAGTGAACCGGCAAAGTAGGTTTTCAGCAGAGGATTTTCGAAACCGTTACCAAGTGTTGAGGGAAGATCTGCAGTTAAAAATCAACAACTTACTCCCCTGGCGCGGCTTTTCTTATCCTTGTACCAATGAAGGAGTGCCGGGAGGGGAAATGACTTTAATCAGCTATGGTAAGCTCCAAAGTCCAATTTTAAATGTAAAGTATGGGAAAAAACTCGGCTTGCCACCCACACCGCTCCCAGCGGGAGGAAGAGGGGTTTTCTTAGAAACCGGCTCTCAAACCTTTTCCTGGGACGATCTGGTTAAAACGGTTGAACGGGGTTTGATTGTCTTGTCCGTTTTGGGCCTTCATACCCAAGATTCAACTTCGGGGAGTTTTTCCCTCACCGCCGATCAAGGCTTATTAGTAGAGAACGGTCAAATTATAGGTAAGGCAAAAGCGGTGATTAACGGGGATTTTTTGAAGTCGTTGACTCTGAAGGATAGTCAATTCGGAAAAGTTAAAAGCGAGGATAATCCAGGTTATCTAATGATAGCTAATGCTTCAATTTGAGTAATAATCAATAATTAAATTATTTTTAAATACCGGTTAACCTTTGTTAATTTTAAGGGAACCGGTTTGTTTTTTCATCTGACTCCAGTCAAAAAATGACTTGACGTTTTCAAGTACTGCTGTTAAACTATGACAAGATCTTGACAACCATATGCTTCTCATATATTCTGATAAAGTAAGCTAAAAAAAGTGGGGAATAATAATGTGGATGGTTGTTTATATCGCCCCTAACCGTAAAGTTGCCTCCATTCTCAAAGAATTATTGGAGACTGAAGGCATCTTGGTTAAGTTGAAAGAGGCAAAAGTTTCGCTAAAAGAAGAAAAAAATATCGAGGTGATGGTATCGGAGATGGAAATCGAAGAGGCCAATGAAGTTATCAATAATGCCTTACAAAGATAGCAAGCAGGATTTCAAATTTTTTTCGCGAATATTGCTATTTTTGTAATACAATATAGATTTATTTGTTGTTTATTGTTGCGAATTCCCTAAAATCTTGGCAGCTGTTTTGAACATCGATACAGGGTTGAATAGGAGCGTGAATTTTTGCTAAAGGACTTATTTAAAACTAAACCTAAATATATTACGGTAAAATCAGAGCGTCGACTGGAGCAAGGAGTTGACGCGCATCTCGAAAAGAAAGAAATTCCTGATGGATTATGGGTCAAGTGCAATCGGTGCGC
>JBLNDC010000347.1:0-3633 GCA_050261255.1 Bacteroidota bacterium | reverse complement strand
ATTTCTAGATTTTTCGGGTAAAACCGGAGTATCTTCATTCCGTGCAATTTTTATTAGCAAGTCGAAGCTTTTGAAGTACAAAATGCATTATATGGTCGGCATCAACAATCGCTTTTTGCATATCACCATCAACAATTTCAATTTCAAAGGGACATCGTGGCTGAATACCGTAAGGCTAATGATAACAGACAATTTCTAACGGAATCGGGTTCGGGGGAGAATGGCGGTTTTCGGATCGCGGTGGAAATGCCGTAGGTATAGTTTTTTACGGGTCAACCTGAGTTAAATCTTGCATGCTAAATTGGAATGGAATATAACAGGATTACCAAGAAACAAAGATACAAGGAACCAAAGTCTTGGAAGTAAAGATTTTGGATATAAACAGGAGAGGAGGTCATATAATATGGCTGTAGAGAAGAGTATTATGTTGATGGAAAGGGTAACCATGCAAAAAAGAAGGATTAGTGTTTCCTCGAAAAGACAGATAACCATACCCTTACAGTTCTATAATGAGTTGGGGATCGAGTCTGAAGTGGAGTGTTTTGTTAAAGACGGCGCTTTGGTTATCAGGCCTATACCTGAAATCTCCGGCGGTACTTTTGCCGTTGAAATACTTGACACCCTTGTGAAACAGGGATTTCAAGGGCCGGAGCTTGTTGCCAAATTTAAAGAGATCAACGGAAAAGTGCGGCCAGCGGTTGAGAAAATGATTAAAGAAGCGGACAGCCTGGCCGGGAAGAACAAAGACGACGGGGACGAAAAAGTAGCAGAAATATTCGGTTCGGAGGAGTAACATGTATCCAATAGTATTCCAACCTCCCGCTCGAACGGTATTTTAAAAAAATAAAGGAAAAAGGTTTAAAAGACTCTTTCCATGAAGCCATCAATTTATTCTCCATCAGCACTTGGCACATAATTATGATCAATCGTAATTACCGAATAATAATTGCTGTTAATCCCATAGATCTTCTCCGTGATGAGCTTAACCAGTTCATCATCGCTCCATTGAAAATCAAAGGGAACTACCACGTCAAAGATAAGATTTGAGTGGCTCACGCCCCAAACCATCCGGAAATCATGGATACTGATCTCCGGTGAAATTTGCCCGACCAGATTTTCAACTTCCGCTTTCAATTGATTAGTTTTCGCATCATTGGTGACAACCGGGTCGAGATGGATCACCAGGTGGATCCCACGGTCTTTTAAAAAATCGCGTTCAATATTGTCGATAATATCGTGGTTTACCATAATGTCCTGCTCGGCGGAGACCTCGCAATGCACCGAGGCGAAGTATTGCTCCTCGCCATAACTATGCACCGTCAGATCGTGAAGCCCGATGATACCGTCGTAACTTAAAATCTTTCTATAGATGCCGTCCACCAGTTCCTTGGTGGGGGCCGAGCCCAGCAACGGGCTGATGGTATCCTTAATCAGCTTGATTCCGGTGGCGATAATAAAGAGAGCAACCACCGTCCCCATATAACCGTCCAAATTATAACCGGTTAAACGGGTGACAATAGCGGCAACCAATACCGCCGATGTCGCCAAAATGTCGTTCCGGCTGTCAACCGATGTGGCCAGCAAAGTTGTGGACTTAATAATCTTGCCTATTTTCCGGTAGAACATGCTCTGCCACAGTTTGATCAAAATGGCGATCACCAGCGTCACAATTGAAATAACGCTAAACTCAGCCGCCTGGGGATGAATAATCTTTCCCACCGAACTTTGAATGAGCTGTAAACCCAAGAACAAAATAATAAAAGATACAATCAGGCCGGAGATATACTCCATGCGCGCATGACCGTACGGATGCTTTTCGTCCGCCGGTTTGCCGGATAGTTTAAAGCCCAGCAGGGTTATCAAGGAAGAGCCGGAGTCCGAGAGGTTGTTGACGGCGTCCGCGATGATGGCGATACTGTTAAAGAGCGTCCCCACTATAATTTTGATTAGAAATAGCAGAAAATTCGAGGCAATGCCCACTATCCCGGCCAATTTGCCGTAACGTTCCCGCACTTTAGCATTGGCTACGTTCTGATTACCTTTCAGGAATAATTTTATTAATAAATTGGTCATGCTTTTACCTCTCTAGATGTTTTGAACCGGACCCGACGCTTAAAATAAGTGTAAACTCCGGGCAATCACCAGCAGAACGATAGACCATATCAGGATAATTAACGCCATTCCGATTTTTTTGTATTTGGCGTCGATACTAGTCCCGTTTTCGGCTTGCCGCTCGCATTCCTCCCATACGTTTTCAGGAATCATTTTGATGGCAAGGATTACACCCAGCGGAATCAGGATAAAATCATCAAGCATTCCCAAGATCGGAATAAAGTCGGGTATCAAATCGATTGGACTTGCCGCGTATATGAGGATAAGCAGTAAAAACGCTTTTTTATACCAGGGCACGCCGGCATTCATATAAGCGAGATATACGATTATGATTTGCTTTTTAAGCTGTTTTGCTTTTGCCTTAATAGTTTCCAGCATTAATTCACCCCACCCACTTAAGTTTTTTTGGGAAATTCCGTTTGGCATTTGGGACAGGTGATGATGATCTTTCCTTTGCCTTTTGGAACCCGCAGGCTCTGCCTGCAGTTTGGGCAGGTAAAATAGCGGTGAGTTTTGGCATCTTTCAAACGATTTTGCGTCTTCTTAAACCAGGAATAAGCCGGGCTTATCATCATGGCGAACTTATAATTTTCCAGGCCGCGTTTCGCTGTATTTCTTGATAGCATTCTAAAAATAGCTACCCCCAAGGGAATATAACCAATCAATGCTAATAACGGAAGTTTGGTTAACTCAGCTATCAAGTCTATTAAAGCCGAAAAGATAATCAGGACCATTGAAAGCTGGTCTCCGCCGTATCTCCCCGTCATAAATTTTCTTAGCCATCTCATGGGCATTACTCCTTATTTTATTAAACATGTTATATATTATCATTGCTTTTGTCAATAAAGGCCACGAAGTCCGGTCAAGCTTCAGGGCCGATGGGAGACTGTTCTTACCTCCCCCGACCTTCGGCGTTTTCCCCCATCCCGGCTGCGCCTACCTTGGGACTTCCTGTTTCTGGCCTCTAGGAGTGACGTTTTGGGCTAGTTCAAAGAGGAATAGGTATTTTGTCAAGTTGCCGATGGGAGACTGTTCCTGCCTCCCCCGACCCCACCAGGAGTCACTTTTTGAACCGCGCAAAAAGTGACCAAAAACGCGCCGGCACCCGTGGTTCCGGACCTCCTTCATATCCTCTCACGTCCGTGTTCGAGGTCGGAGTTTTTGATTTGACCGACGCTAACCTCCCTGTTAACGTCTTCTTGGGTTACTCAAAATGCCGACGGCTTAATACGTCCTGTATTCGAGCCGCGCCGCCGCCATCCTGGCGGCGGGTGTCTCAAGAAAAATGGGTTCTGATCAAGAAATGAAGCGTCGAGCTTAGTCGAACTTCGGAAGCAGGAAGTCGAGCTTCGGAGGTTCGAGGTCGAGCTTCCGAGGTAGGAAGTCGAACTTCGGAAGCAGGAAATCGAGCTTTGGAAGTTCGGTGTTGAGCTTCGGAAGCAGGAAGTCGGGGATTTAGAGTTCAAATATAAAAACCCCGGGCCAAGGGAGGAGTTGGCGGCCGGGGTTTTTAGGCGGCGG
>JBLNDC010000346.1:0-2747 GCA_050261255.1 Bacteroidota bacterium | reverse complement strand
CTTGTAGTTCCTTCCCCAATATGCTAAAATATTTTGGAGACTTTGGTGGAGGTGTAAACTTGAAATTTTTTCTGCAGGTATTATTATTAATCGATTCCATAGCCCTGATTGCGATAATTATTTTACAGCCTAGCAAGGGAGAAGGATTAGGAGCGATTGGGTCCGGTGGACAGATGTTCTTCGCGAAAAACAAAGGACTTGAAAAGTTGTTAGATAAAGCTACCATGTGGCTGGGGATTATGTTTGGCGTGTTATTGGTTCTATCCGAGATCTATGAGAAGTTTTTTTAAAGGGCAGACAAGCCCTTTTTATTTTTTATAAGGGGGAAGTTAGATTTGAGCCTCCTTTTCTTTTTATTTTCCATCAAAATTTCAAAATAACCATTCAACTTATTTATCCTTTTTAACGATATATAAATATATTAGGCGATTTCATAATTTCAAAATTTCTCATTTTGATACAATATATTGATAGACTAATCCGGGTTGGGAACTATATATTGTATCAAAAGCTAACTGAAGGTAATAATGAAACTCGCTCAGATAAGAAATACTTTAATTTTTTCCAGGTTCATTAGAAGTTGTTCGATAATTAACACTAGAAATTGAAGGATATCGATTATAAGTGTCGAAAAAATTAAAGAGTTACGCAACATGGGGAGGGAATGAGTTTGAAATTCTTTTCCGGGATTAAACCCAAAATAATACTAAGTTTCTTATTAATGTACGTGATCATTGCTGCTTCGAATATTTTTCTTGGCCCCTTAATTTCTAAAGATTGGCTACATTTTGTTTTACTTTCTGCTCAATTGTTAGTGTTTATGTTTTTCAGCAATATTTTGATCAATAAAACCTTACTCTCCCCGATTCGAAAATTCATGGTTATTTCAAAACAGCTCGAAGATAATGATTTTAGTCATGATCTTCAGATTAAAACCAATGATGAATTAGAGTTGCTGGCGAAAGTCGTCAATGAAATGCTCCGGCGTCTTCGGGTTATTTTGCAAGAAAACCTGAGTTCCGCTGAGATTCTCGCTTTAGCTGCTTCAGAGATGTCGACCATGGCTCAACACGCTAATCAGGCAACTCAAGAGATTACTAATACCATGGATAATATGACTCGAGCTACTGAGGAACAATATGAAAATGTACAGCTCTCGGTGTTGGCAACTCAACAAATGGCTGAAACCGCTCAACAAGTAGCGGCGGAAGCTCAAAAATCAGCCAGCTACTCATCACAAGCCGCCGAACGGGCAAGGATCGGCGAAGATATCATCCAAGAGGTCCATACCAAGATGGTTCAATTAAAAGATACCGTGGATGAATCGGCTAGCGTAGTTAAGAGGTTGGGAGCCCGCTCCGTGGAAATTGGAAAAATCGTGGACGTGATGCGCGGTATTTCGAGGCAAACCAACTTACTGGCTTTAAACGCCGCTATTGAGGCGGCTCGGGCCGGTGAACACGGCCGTGGGTTCTCTGTGGTAGCTGATGAGGTGCGAGCTTTAGCTGAGCAATCAACCAACTCGGCGATTCAAATCGTGTCGATGATCAATGAAATTCAAAAAGAAACTATCGCCGCTGTTGACGCCATGGAAATCGGCACTAAGATGGTTGATGAAGGAGCTAATCTGACCATCTCTGCGAAAGAATCTTTTTCAGCCATTACCCAATCAGTTACTCAAACAGTGAATACCATTCATGAAATTGCCGCCGCAGCCCAACAACAGGCAGCCAGTAGTGAGGAGATGACCGGTACCATGCAATCGGTGGCGGCGATCTCAAAGCAAAACGTGAAAGGTACTCAGCAAATTGCCGCTACTACCGACCAACAAAAAATCAACATGGAAAATCTGGCGGTATCCGCAGCCCAGTTGGTGGAGATGGCGGATAACCTTACAGCTTTGGTTGGCCGGTTTAAGCTGAATCCCAACTTCCAAAGGTGCTGGCGGGTATTGGATTGTAACTATGTCAATTGTCCGGGCTACCAAAGCAAAGAGGAAAAATGTTGGTTAATTCCTGATACTTTATGCGGCGACGGTAGTCCCAACGGGTCGGTGATGAACAAACGTCAAATGTGTCACCAATGCGAAGTTTTTAAAGTTAATACTAAGATTGAATCTTAATCAAAATGAAGACCGGACCGGTTGCTCCGGTCTTTTCTCTGTAATCAACTGGATCAGGGGTTAAATCATGGAACTCAATTTGAAAGTCGATCAATATTGTTTTGCTTGCGGAACCGAAAATCCAATCGGGCTTAAATTAAAATTTGAACCTACCGGCGACGGAGTAGAGGCAAAATTTACTCCCGGGAAAGAACATCAAGGTTTTGTTAACCTGGTTCATGGGGGTATTCTTAGCGCTTTAATGGATGAAGCCATGGCCCACGCAGTTCTTTCCCTTAGGTTAAAAGCTGTAACTGCAAGAATGGGAGTATCCTTTAAAAAACCGACCCGGACCGGTGAACCGTTGGCCGTCAAAGGAAGGATCATCGAAAAAAGGGGTAGAATAATTAAAACCGCTGCTGATATTAGTCAAAACGGGACGATTACCGCGGAAGCGACTGCTGACTTTTTATTAGTGAGTGAAGTTTAATAAGTTTTAAACTATTGGAAGTTAAAAAAAGTTGTTAATAAGGTTATAAGATGAATCAGGAGATAATTAGGGGTCGCTGAACAGCGACAAAACCCTTATTATTACTGAATTCGAGCTTATATTATGGTATAATTGATGCATGAAAAGCAGTGATTT
>JBLNDC010000345.1:0-5139 GCA_050261255.1 Bacteroidota bacterium | reverse complement strand
AACCGGTGCAACTTCCGTCGGACGACGTTGCTGCAAGTTTGTTTTCCTCTAATTTTAGATAGTCAGTCACATCCCCCAACCCGGCGTGACTGCAAAATATTATTTTAGGTTCGACTTCTAATTGCAACAACTCAATATAATTAACCCTAATCCGCTTGTTTTTATATTCCAATTGTCTAATAGCGGTCAGACCGTTATGATCATATGGCCTGACTACTAAAGATATTAAAAAATCGTTGAAGGCTAATTCTCCAGCGGCGTAAAGGTTCAATTCCAGCCCGATCCAATTATTTTGTAAATCTATAATTGGGAAGATCCGGCTTTTATAGTTTCCGTACTTAAAAGAGCTTTTAGTTTCGATACATGGGAATTCCGGGTCAACTGTTTGTTTGGTTTGGAGAAACTTTCCCGGCGTGATAAAACTCTTACCGTCATTGACCCAGATTTCGACCGAAACCCCAAGGTTGGGAAATGAGATAGTTCCTTCCCTATCAATAAGGAGCACTGGTTGGCCTTTGTCATCACAAAAAGCGGTCCAATTACGAAAACACAGATTAGCAAACCGGTATTTCCCTAAAACGTAACCCGGGTTCAAAAGGTCACTTTGCTTAATGAACCAGGATGGAAGGATCCAGCCTTCAATCATCGCTGTTGAAAAGGCGGGCCTTTGCCGTTTCCCTTCAAAGACTTTCAATAATTGGTTTCTCAAGAAAAATCATCCTCCAATACTATAGTTTGTACGGAAGATGATTTTTCATGAGCAATTTTAAGATTATGGTCCTTGATTATCCGTACCGATTGTTAACTTAAAAAAGAGATAACCCCCAACCAATAAAGAGCTGTAAAAGGTATATACTCTCCATAATAAAACGAATAAGCCCAATCCTTGAATGCCGGTAATCCCACGAAACAAATATGATAAAAGCACTTCCGCTCCCCCGCTTCCTCCGGGTGTCGGAATCAGGGTTTGAACCACGTTAAAAATTAATTGACTATACATCAGACTGAAAAATTCCACCGCCTTATTCATCGCCAGGATGATCAGCGGAGCCAACAAAAGATAAAAAAACCAATAGACTATGCTAGCCAAAACCGCTTTAAACATTCCTGACCAATTACTGTGGATTAATAATAAAGAGCCTTCCTTAAATAGGAAGAACTCTTGCCGCAATCTTTTTAACCAGCCTTTTTCTTTCAAGAATCCGCCAAGTTTTTTTGCCCAACTAAGGCGAAAGATAAAATAAAAGACTCCACCGGCAGCAATTAAGGAGATAATTATCACCCAAAAATTCCGGATTAAATCTTGATTTAAGAAGCCTCCCTGCTTCAATAAGCTGACATTTAAAGAAAGTGTCCCTATGAAAATCAATAAATATACAATTGAATGTAAACCCAAGTCGATTGTGGTAACGGCAGTAGCTTTACCGAGGCTCAACCCTTTTTTATGAAGTAGGTAAATTTGGAGCGGTGTCCCGCCGGCGTTAAAGGGAGTAACATGAGACACAAAACAAGTAGCCAGATAAATTTGAAAACAATCTACCAGGCCGATTTTTTCACCCATCCCTTGAGCAATGACATAGATTCGAAAAGCTTTTGAAAACCAGACGATTAAAAGCGCCAACAAACCCAAACCTAGGAAGCTAAAATTGAGACTCTTTAATTCAAATTTCACCGGATCGGCGGCGATTCCTTTAAAAATCAAAATCAAGCCAATAAGACTAAATAGTAAAGTATACCATAGACCTTTTTTTATTTTACTTTGACTTTCGATCTCAAGTCACCTCAACTAAAGCGTTCAGGCCGGCTGAACCTCTGTCCATCACTAAATCCAATACTTCGTTTACTTCGATCTCCTCCATGCAATAGGCTTTGGAACAGCGAGGCAAATATTGCCATAGGCCGCCGCCAAACCGATAACAAGGGCTGCAGGAAAGCTTTTTATAGAGATAACGGTGTTGTGGTTGGCGGTATGGGAAAAATTGGTCGGGTGTTGTTGGACCGAAAAGACCGATGGTGGGAGTTCCGATTGCCGCACCCAAATGTAGCGGTCCCGAATCATTGGCAATCAACAGTTTGCATCTTTTAAGCAAAGCGGCGGTTTCCCCCAGGCTAAAGCAGCCTGCGGTATTGATTATTTCCGGCAAAATCGATTGAATTAAAGCGGCGTCTACCTTATCCTCTTTTCCTCCTACCAATATCACCTGGTAAGGAGTTTCCTCGATGATCGCTTCGATCAATCTGATAAAATTTAACAACGGCCAGCGTTTTCTATTGAAATAATGCCCGCCGCAATGAATTGCCAACAACGGTTTTTGAAAGTCATACTTCTTTTGTTCGAGAAATAACTTCACCCTCTGTTGTTCGGACTCTCGAATCCAAAATTCAGTTTCATAAGTGTTGACCGCTAAACCAGCTTGAATGACTACTTCCAGGCAGCGTTTAACTACTGAAAAGTCCTTCTTTTCGGGGATGGAAAAAAAATCGGTACGAAAAGGAGTGCCGCAAAATCTAGTAAAAAAACTACCGATTTGTGATAGTCCCAACGCCAAATCAAAACCGCATTTGCGAATTTCAACCAGTTTTTTTAATAGATCCCACTGGTCTAAACAATTCACCACTTCGATTTGATAGGGATTATTCTTAAATACTTCTACCCCTAGTTGATTAGCTAAAATTACAATTCGGGCCTGAGGCAGATTAAACCGCAATGCCCGAATTGCCGGAGTCGTGAATAAAGCGTCACCCAACGGGCTAAAGCAGAGCGCCACAACCCTTTCAAACATGACCGGCCCCGTATCAATCGCTCCTCCCCTACTCGGTCAATCCGATTTGGTCGCTATTTTATATTCTTCAGGTTGGGCCGGATATATACTGGTATTTACCAGCTCTTTCTTTAAGGTTCCATCAATGTATTCTACCATCCTCCATAATTCAACCTTGGTTCCTTTTCGGCCGCTAATAACTTTTTGCTTGCTCCCTTTAGTAAGTGTCGGGTCCGGCGTTACTTTAGTTTGATAAGGATAAGTTTCGACAACCTTCGTTTCCAGCTCTACCTTCTTCCAATTGGTTCTTCTTCCCAGGATCGCAACAGTCAAATAAGGCGGAGTAACGTTTGATACTATTAAAATTGGGAATTGGCTGGTGTTTTCGATGATTAAGTCTACCCCATCATAAACTACAGTAGCATCTCTTGCCAACGGCACATAACTAATGGGCAAAGAATGGTTTAGTCTTTGGATGATTGTTAAATTTGACAATAAAACCGCATTGTATAAAGTCGAGGATACTTGGCAAACTCCTCCCCCTACCCCGGGGATTAGTTTACCCAAATATACCACCGGCGCCTCCTTATAACCGGCTTCGGTTGCCCTTGGGCCAACCCAGGTATTGAAGGAAAAGATCTGGCCGGGATAGACGATAACATTATTAATTGCGCTACTGGCGATTAAGAGGTTATTGACCCGGTCTTTATGATTAACCTCATATTTAGTGGTAAAAATCCCTAAGACCTGGTCCAGTCCCCATCTTTTGATATCATCTTCTGTTAATGGCGGGATTACTTTTTTAATCGGGATCTCAATAGTGGAATCATCCCTTTGGAACATTGCATTCTCAAGCTTTTGGGCTAACGCGGTTTGGTCGATCGCCAATCCGGTGCGGCTGGGTGAGTATGCTATTTCACCTTCCTTATTAACTTTGACAACCGAACGGACCGGCTCAACCCCAATACTAGCCTCAAGCAAATGGAAGAATGAATTTAGCGAGACCCGGTTGTTATTAAAAACCGGCCTCACATCATAACCATGTCGGTAAATCCTCCAGCGCGCGGCCATTTGAGCCCAAAAAGAACCAGTCCGGCCAATTTGATAAGCTTTTTCTATACTCTCGGCGATATCCAGCTTAATTCCGATCGAATTGAGAACTATATTTAAGGGGCGTTTCTTAAAAAGCAAAACCACTTTTTTTTCGCCAAAGGCTTCCATCTCCTCCACCAGTAAGTTGGTGGCCTCACTAACATTCATTCCGCCCAACCTGATTCCGCCAACTCTCACTCCATGTATGATCCGGCCTTCGCTCCAAATCAAGTAAGCGGTAATTAGACTAATCGATAAAAACAACAAAGTCCCGATGATTATTTTTCCGCTGAATAATATTAATTCCATCCGGTTTTTCGACGGCAATTCCAAAAACGGACCCCCCCTAATTAGCCTCTTAACCGTTTCAATTAATCCTGATCAATTTTGCCTTATAAAATTAGTATACTCCCCAGGTCATAGGCATAAAATAAAATATCTTATACGGGGAGAAAAACTTATATGTGGAACCAGTTAATCAAGAAAAAACATCCCAAAGAACTTTTCAAATATAATTCCCGAGTTCATGTTGAACATCCTGCCGCTGTTTCCATCTTTCAAACGAATTTGGATTTATTTATTACTCAATTATATGATCATACCTCCCAATTAATTATCCTCTGTATTGGGACCGACCGATCAACCGGCGACAGTTTAGGGCCTTTGGTTGGCCACAAGTTGAAAACGATGGATTGTATGACCAACGTCCCTATCTATGGAACCCTCGATGAACCGGTCCACGCCGTTAATCTCGAAGAGACCATTAAAAAGATTAATGATTGCTATCCTAAATCATTTATTATTGCGGTTGACGCTTGTCTGGGAAAAACGGAGAGTGTCGGATATATCAGCATCAAGGAAGGGCCGCTTCAGCCGGGAACAGGTGTTAATAAAACTTTACCCGCTATCGGGGATCTTCATATTGTAGGCATTGTTAATGTCGGTGGGTTTATGGAATATATGGTGCTCCAAAACACTAGATTAAGTCTGGTCATGAAAATGGCTGAAACGATCAGCGAGGGGATTGCCAAAGACATTTCAAAATACTATCATTTGCAATTGTCCCACTTTGAAACTGAACTAAATTCATTACGCCTGGAAACCACGCCCCAGTAAACAATTTAAGATGTCAAAAATGAATGGCGCCGTATATGTGCATATTCTTTTCGATACAAAAAAAGAGCCCCCCGTTGGGAGGCTCTTTCTTCTTTTATAAAATCGCTTTTTCGGTTTCTTTATCAAAGAAATGGATTTTTTCGTTATTGAATACAACCTGATGTTTAAC